>JAEORY010000091.1 GCA_016840645.1 Candidatus Borrarchaeota archaeon
AGTAATGATGTAAGAATCGGGTTGTTCAACTGTAATGATAGAATATACGATTACGGAGGTATGTTAATCAATATAGGAGAGAGGCAGGATAAATATCGTTTTGGTAAATTAGGATTGTTGCTCGGAAGGATTCTTGCATTAAAAGCAGTAATAGGAAAGCAAGCTCCAGAAAAAATATTTACATTTATGGAAAGTGCAAATATTCCAACAATTCTAGCATCACTTATCTGTAAGTGCACAGATAAACTAACAATAAGCGTTCATAACAATCCAAGTTTTTTCATCATGTACCAAAAATTTTTTATTTTAACACTTTATAGATTTGCAAATGAAATAGTTGCCGTTTCCAGTGGTATAAGCAGAGCTCTTAAAAAGCATTACTTTCTTCCGAAAACGAAGGTGCGTTGTATCCACAATCCTGTTGACCATTCTTATATTTTTAAGAAAATGAATGAAAAGAGCGATTTCGTGGTTCCTATCAACAAGAAGATATTCTTTCTTGGTGTTGGCAGTTTAGAAAAACAAAAAGGATTTGATTTACTGTTAAAGGCATACATAAACTTAAAGGAAAGAGGAACGAACAGTGGAATGATAATATTGGGAGAAGGATCGGAAAGAAAGAAATTAGAAAAATTTATACGTGACAACGATTTAAGTGAAGATGTTTACATGCCGGGCTATGTAGAAAATCCTTTTATTTTCTTTAGCAAAGCTATTGGTTTTGTGCTCTCATCACGATATGAGGGAATGGGTAACGTAATTATGGAAGCGATGGCTTGTGGTTGCCCAGTAATTAGTTTCAATTGTCAATACGGTCCAGAAGACATTATAAAAAATGAAGAAAACGGTCTACTTGTCAAGAATGGAGATATCAAAGCCTTGTCACTAGCGATGGAACGTATTGAAGGCGACGGAGGATTGAGAAAAAAGCTCGTCCGAGAAGGAGAGAAGACGAGTAGATTATTTGATGTGAAGAATATCACTAAAAAATGGTTGGTCAATTGCTAATAATAGATGAAAGAGGAAGTAGATCATTTATCCACATGCACCATATTTCAGAGAAGTAATATCTGTCAAAGAATGTTTTATTAATTTATTAGCAATTTTCCAGGGCACTATTGGAATACTTATTAAGATTTGCGGAAGGTATACTATTCTCTTTTTGCGAGAGAAGAGTAGCTGAAAATAGACAATCTTAAAAGCTATCAGCCCTCAATAAGTAAATAGTAGTAAAAGAAGCAGGAAGGGGATCAAGCATTAAAGAAAGAAATTCGGTATGCAAGAAGGTTAATGGCGTGTACGTTTATGGATGATATATAATTTCAATTTTAATCAGACAAGCAATATATTGAGCCGGTGAGGACTCATGAAAATATAAATAGCTGAAAGGATTTGATATTTCAGGAGAACAATTCTGATGATAAAGATCAAGCACTTATTTATAATTTTTGTTTTTTTCTCGTTTGCAGTTGGTATTAGTGCGAATGAACAAATCGGCTCATACATGGATGAGTACTTTGAGGTACTTGCTTTGGCCGGATTAGTTGAACGACCTGCCCTTATGTACAAATCACTTTCCAGGAATACCTGGGAAGTCCCTCGAGAAAGTGTGGACCACCCATGGAAAACGAGAATGGACGGTGAAAAGGCTTGGAATTGGTCAAAAGGTGTGAACTTGAATTTCATTTCACCTGAATTTGTAGTCTCGTACAACACGTCTTATGATCGCGGATCAAATGATGGTGCGTTTTGGCAGGGAAGGGGCATAAATAGCATGATTTTTGGTGGGGCTAACCTAAATTGGAAATGGCTTTCAGCTACATTGGCTCCCGAACTCTGGTTTTCACAGAATAAGGAATATGATCTTATGCCATCGAATCCTTCCTTGAGTCAATTTAGCTATCCGGTTGGCGGTATAGATTTCCCCCAGAGATTCGGTGATAGCCCCATTATTGCGTATGGACTTGGTCAGAGTGATCTCAGAATGGATATAGGCCGGCTTACATTGGGCCTTTCCCATGAAAACCTTTGGTTTGGATCAACCAATATTAATCCGATACTTATGAGCAACAATGCATCTGGGTTCCCGCATGTAGATTTCGGTGTAAGGAAATTTCACAATTATCTTGGAGATCTGGAAATAAATCTGGTTTGGGGGGGACTTCTTGAATCAGAGTATTTCGATGAAAATGATACAAATGACTATAGGCTTTTCAGCGCTTTAACCTTTGGATATAGCCCTGTGTTTTTAAGAAATCTAACGTTAGGATTCAACCGCGTCATGTATACACCATGGCAAGATCTCATGTTTTATGACTTTATAGTAGTACTAGATCCGACGGGGAGCTATAAATATGGAGCCGATGACAGAGATCAGATGATTTCTTTTACAATGGACTGGTTGTTGCCTGCTTCAATGTTCAACGTATATTTAGAATGGGCACGAAACGACTTCAGTCCTGATTTGCGATACGCGATTAGCTATCCGCAGCATAGTCAAGCATATACTCTAGGATTTCAAAAACTACTCTTTACAAAAAAAAGAAGAATTATTTCAATCATAGCGGAACTGACCGAGTTGGTACGCTCTAAAGATGTGGACGGTGGTTCCCCAAGTTATTACATACACCATCAAGCCATACAGGGGTATACGCATTTAGGGCAGATAATGGGAGCATCTATAGGTCCCGGATCAAATAGTCAGTCTCTTAAAATCAGTTACTATGATCGGTGGGGTCGCGTAGAACTTCAGCTTCTACGTATCGCCTATAATTATGATTATTACTATGCCCAACTCTTTCCTGCAAGCTGGAATCCAGCCTCGAACGAATTAGAAATTACGGCTGGTTTAAAAGGCGTAATTTTCCTGAATATGATTGATATCTGTACAGAGATTGATGTGTCATATTTTGAAAATTTCAATTATATAAGACACAACGATGTCTGGAATTTCTACGGAAAGCTGAGTTTTCGATACCGATTATAGATTTAATTTCCTACGTATCTTCCCAAGATATCAACCGGCGGAGCATACTGCCAGTTTTAACAGTTCTTTCTCGACAGTAAGATCGGATGATAGTACCTATTTCTTGTAAGAACTTCTTTACTATAAATGATGTTATTTAAAGTCGTACTGGCAGGTGATCCAGATGTGTCTGAAAGATTATGCAGTGATGCTCACAAGATACACGGTATCCATCCCGATAGAAAGCGACAATTTGTTAGATGCATTAGAGTGAAAAGAAACAGACAAGTGTCTTTTAGTTACTGACAAAATATGATCCTATAAGTATACTCATACGTTGTAGATCAGAAGGCGATGGCTCATAAGAATACGTTGGATGAGAGGTAAATATGTTCAGCACCCTGGCAAAGATTATCCTTGTAGGCATTGTCCTGGTTTCGATCATCTTGGGAAACATGATTGATAACCGGGTGAATCGTAAAAAGAAGAACTAGAGAAAGCAACTGGAAAACAAATAGACAATATGGAAAGAACGAATCAAAAAGAAACGACGACATTTTCAATCCTGGATGTATTTTTCACGATTGCAAGGCATCGCTGGTTGATTGTCATTAGCTCCGCAACCGCCGCTGTACTGATCTTTATATTTGCGCTTATATCGACGCAGCTGCCGAACGATCTTAAGAAAAACCCCTTACCTAATTACTATAAACCGCAGGTACAGCTAATGATCCAACAATCCGCTGGTTTGATCGAATCACAGATCTCTTCATCCAGGGGAGCGTTGTCAATTCTTATGGGAGGAGCGGCAAAGAAGAGTGCGGAATTGATTCTGACGGAAAATCTATTAACAGGGAATTTAATAAAGGATCAGATCGCTGAAGAGTTTGACTTCTATACGCGGTACGACTTGCAGAATGCCAGGTTTCCGAAATCTCAAGCTCGAGAGATCTTTGATGAAGCTGTCTCTATCGATGCAGGTGAGAACCTTGACAGCAACATGTTTATGCTGACCTATCTGGAGATTGATCCTGTGTTTGCTACTCAGGTACTCCAGCGGATTGTTGAACTTCTAGAAGCGAAGTTCAAGGAATTGTCGTTGGATAGGGTTCTACGAACAAAGAAATTCATAGAGGACAGGCTAGCTGTTGTTGGAGCTGAGCTTGAGAATGCGCAAACTGATTTACTAGACTTCCAACAGTCCTACGGAATAATCGATATCTCCCGTCAATCTCAAGAGCAGACGAACTTGATTGCCGACTTGCAGGCTGACATAATCCGAAATGAGCTGGAAATCAAGTCTTTGAGCGAATATCTTCCGGCAAATGATCCTAAAATAGTGCGGCTTGAGCAGGAAATAGAGCAAAAAAAGAAAATGGTATCCGGACTTAAGACAGGAACGCAGGAGTTTTCAGGAGATTTCATTCCACAGGATCAATTCCTTGATCTCACGAACCAATATCTGAATCTTCAAAGTGAACTGGAAATAAAGAAGTCTATTTTTAAAATGCTGAGAGAGGAGTACGAAAAGATAAAGATCGAGGAAAATGATAACTCTAGAACACTGCAGATTATCGAGCCAGCTGAAGTACCGGAGCGGAAGTCTTGGCCCCGCCGGTCGGTACTATGCATCGCGATCACATTCGCAACATTTTTCATAGCACTTTTTTGGGCATTTATTAAGGAGTATGGTGAGAGAATAAAGCAAGACCCGGTTGAATCGGAAAAACTCGGACGTATTAAAGCTTTGCTAGCCAAGAGAAAGCGTGAGGATTAAAGATCAAAGAAAGATTTTACAATCCAAGTACGGATTGAAATTACACATTCATTTTCATTTTCTGCGCTATTGTCGGATTTGATTGTCAATAATTGATACTTAAGTAAAATATGCAAGACACCTGCCTTCATATAAAGTTGCCGATGTTTTTTAGCCAGCGAGGCATACCGAGCAAATCAACGAAAATACAAGATGAGCAAAAAAATTCTGGTAATTACATTTGAGATGCCCCCCCTTCAAGGTGGGGGTATCAGTCGTGTTTCCCATGACAAAATATGTTGCTTTCTGCAAAACGGTTATCAGGTAATTCTGGTTGCACCGAAAGCCGAGCTTGATTGCCCAGGAAGCGAGACATGCGAGTACCACGAGATTTCCAGCAGGAATAATGTTAAGAAAACCATACAGAGTATGGTGTTATCTGTTCGCATCCTGAAAAAATATCCTATAGATTTTATTTATGGATTCTCGGGTACGTATGTAGGGCTTGTTGCCTGGACTGTGTCATTATTTTATAAGACGAGATATTTTGTAATGGCACATGGAGCTGAGTTCTTAAAGTACAAGGATAACGTAATTGTAAGATCTATATTGAGATTAATATACAATGGGGCTACAAGAGTAATAGCAATAAGCGACTTCACTAAAAAAAAGCTGGAAGAGATAGGTGTTAGACCTGATAACATTACTGTTGCACATAACGGCATTCGTGTGGAAAGGTTCAGGGTTGCTTCCACAGAAGATATTGACAGGATAAGACGACGGCATTCAATAGCAAAGAACAAGTTTGTTCTATTGACAATTTCACGTCTAAGCAGGAGAAAAAGTCATTTAGCAGTACTTAAAGCCTTGGCCAAAATATGCGCTATCAATCCAGCATTTAAGAAGGATTTCTTATACCTGATAGGAGGGAAAGGTCCTGAGGAAAGCGCTATTTTGGAGGCTATCGAGGAACAAAATCTTGGGGAAAATGTAATTCTTTTAGGTTTCATCCCCGATGAGGAGCTTACGGCATATTATTCTCTTGCGGATCTTTTTGTGATGCCTAGTGTTTCGATTGAAGGGGAGAAGAATGTAGAAGGTTTTGGCATCGTATTTCTTGAAGCCGGTGCGTGCGGTACACCGTCGATCGCAGGTATTGACGGAGGCATGCCAGATGCTGTATATGACGGTCTAACCGGTTATACTGTTGATGGACATTCTATTGATGACATCTCTGAAAAGATACTATTTCTTTACAAGGATAGAGGTAAGCTAGAAGAGATGTCGAAAAATGCAAAACGGATAGTCACCAGTGAGTTCTCTATTGAATATCTGGTAAAGAAAGAACTACATGACATCGTGAGGTTCCACTCTTCGTGTGGTTAATATTAGAATGTCGATGTAACAATCAGAGTGTGGGTGATATGACTATCGAATGTATGCATCAACCTATAGGTTTAATCGTGTTTTACAAATAGACTATAACGAACGAAGTACCAAAAAAATTTCTTTTGTTCAGTTCGAAAATAACGGTAAAGTTTTTCGGAGGTGGTAGTGGGTGGAGACGTCAAGATTACGATATCCGGCATGACTCTACTAAAAATCCAATTTGCTCGGTGACTATGATAATCGGAGGTCACTAAAATTATGGACGATATATTGTTTTGTGTTATGTATTCCTTTGTTAGTAATGCTTCCTCGTATGTAGATGATGCACCTCTTCCTTCAACAACCCGAATATCATTACTTGATTCTATGAGCTTTTGAGCAATAAAGGATTGGGTTTCACTAAAACCAATTGAGGGAATATAAATTTCTTGAGCATAATTTTCCATTGACAGTTTAAATGCATACTCAATACGTTCATAATATTCACCTCCCAAAACCACTATGAGTTCACATACTCTGAGATCATCAGAATGTACCAACTGAGTTGGTGTCCATGGAAATAGTGTTATGAAACGAATGACCCAAACAGCGACCAAAAGAATAATAATGGATAGTAGTAACTTGAAAGGACGAATAGGCTTCATATGGGCACTTATCATATACGAAAAGGGTAGGTAGAAAAAGGTGAAACTTATCCGGTATGTAGGTATTCACACAGGTAGTTGAATCAATGTCAGACAATATAAAATTAAAGACAGCTAATAATGCACTTTTTTCTAGCGCAGTTTTTTCAAAAGAAATAGAGTTTGCATTGTTTTATGTATATGTTTTTTTGGCGTTTTTTCACATTCCATTGTTTTGGATTGAAGAAGATTCCATAGGTTTGTTCGATTTCTATCAATTATTATATCTTTTAATAATGTTAACTAGAAGAAATGGAAATGGATTGGAACTACCAACTAACTTGAAAAGCTATCTGGTCATTGTATTGTTATATCTTTGCTTTCTTCTAGTGGAATATGTACTTGTATACAACTCATATATAACAGCTCTTCTAATTAAACAAGTACAGTATTTTGCGGGACTCGTTATTGTATTCTCCTTTTTTACACGATATACAGAATATTCAGAAAAAATCATATTCAATGTACAGCTTATATTCCTCTTAATGGTTATATTCGCCATTCTAAACTATTTTAGCGTTTTCAATAGAATTGGTTTGGGTGAACTGTTGGGTTATGGTAGAAAAGAGAGACTCGGTTTACCTCTCAAGCTAGGAACCAGTTCAAATCCTGCAGGATTTGTGATGAGTGTCTATCTACTATTTGCATGGTTGGTAATGGCGCGGCAATATAGGAGAAATGTTATCACGGTTGTTACAATCATTGCCTCCTTTGTAGCACTAATACTTACATTGTCGAGAACCAATATATTTGCTTTGAGTTTCGTCATGCTAATTGTCCTTACGATGCGAATGTTCAAAAACAATAGATATTTTTTTACATCGCTATTCATTCTGGCTGTAATAGTCGTTTCAATCATAATTGCAATTGAATATCTTCCTCGAGAAAACAAAGTATGGCGAGTTATTCAGTACATCCAAAATCCATCAGGGATATTGACAGATTCGTCGTTAAGGGTAAGGTATGCTTTTCTGTGGGCAGCGGCTATTAGAAACTGGTTGGAGAATCCACTAACTTTTTTATTCGGGAAAGGGGTGGGTTACCTAACGATAGTTGATGGAACTTTTTTTAGACTGCTGGGGAATCAAGGAATAATTGGTTTAGTGTTTTTCATATATGTTTGGATAATTCATTATATCACACACTACCGTAGTAACAAAGCAGTAATACTATTGATGGTTTTTATAATCATTAATGGAATATCAGGAGATACACTGATAGTGAGCTATCGCTCAATGCAAATCTATGTAATATTTCTTGGCATGTTTATATTTTCGCATAATAATCCTGACAAATTGAAACAGGAATACAATAGTAAAAGTATAATAATTTAGGATATTGTCAAAAATAGGAGAATGAAGTGAAAGTACTGGTTACAGGAGGAGCAGGAAATATAGGCTCGGTTGTCGTAAATAGATTGCTTACTGAAAACTACGATGTCATTTCCCTGGATGCTTTATGGTTCGACAAGAAAATTCCATTAATAAATACAAGTAATCCGCATTTTCAGTTCATAAAAGGAGATATACGTGACAGTAAACTAATGGACAAAGTATTAAATGGTGTAGATCTTATACTGCATGCTGCTGCAGTTGTCGGAGATCCAGCCAGCAAGAAATACCCAACGCTAACAAGAGAAATAAATGAGACATCGACTATTGAACTAGTTAGAAAAGCAAAAGAAAAAGGTGTTAGAGGATTCTTCTTTTTTTCCACCTGTTCGAACTATGGTATAGCTGATGGATTGGCAAAAGAAGAGACAACTTTGAATCCACTTTCTCTATACGCTGAGACAAAAGTCAATGTTGAAAGGTACCTGTTAAACGAAGAAAACAATATAGACTGGATTATAGGTAGATTTTCGACTGTATACGGAACATCACCTAGAATGCGTTTTGATTTGACTGTAAATGATTTTACGATGACAGCATTTAATAAAGGAGAACTTGATATTTACTTCCCAGAGTCATTTCGTCCATATATACACACGTATGATGTTTCAACTGTAGTAGCAAATATAATTAGAAATTTCGGTAAAATGAAAAACAACGTATTCAACATTGGCTTTTCGGGTGAAAATTACCAAAAAATACAGATTGCCGAAATCGTAAAAAAGTATCTTCCAGATACGAGGATTAGAATAGTAAAAGAAGGCGGTGATCGCCGAGACTACAAAGTAGATTTTCAGAAACTAAAGAACTATCTCAAGATTAAAAATGTGTATAATGTAGAAAAAGCTGTAAAAGAATTAGTAGATATCCTGAATCAAGGGATAATTACAGATTTTGATAATCCTTTATACTACAATACTTTACCAGAAATAGAAGACGAAATATTCGTGAAATAATGATGAAAACAGATAATCTTTATAAGAAAATTGTAGAATTCATAAGAATACAATTCAATACAGACGAATTTATTCCTCTTCATGCACCAGTATTCAGGGGTAGAGAGAAGGAATATCTAATTGACTGTATTAATACCGGATACGTTTCATCTGTTGGTAGCTATGTCACAAAATTCGAAAAAATGTGCTGTGACTATGTAAGAATTAGTTATGCAGTTGCTACAGTGAACGGAACTTCAGCTTTGCATACAGCCCTTCACATGCTAGATGTGAGCTCAGAAGATGAAGTGCTAACACAACCATTAAGTTTTGTAGCAACATCAAACGCAATTAAGTATTGTGGAGCAGTTCCCGTATATGTAGACGTAGAGAAAGAGACTTTTGGTATGTCACCAGATAGTTTGAGTATCTTCCTGAAGAAATATGCTGAAATAGATAAGCAAGGTAATTGTATCAATAAGTCAACAGGTAGGAAAATTAAGGTTTGTATTCCTGTACATGTGTTCGGTCATCCTGTACGTATTTATGATATCGTAGAAATCTGTAAGGACTATAGAATATACGTTGTTGAAGACTGTGCAGAATCTATAGGAAGCACGGTTCGGGGAGTCCATACGGGAAGGTTTGGTAAGATCGGAGCATTCAGCTTTAACGGAAATAAAACGATAACCACAGGTGGCGGAGGCATGCTTGTTACAGATGACGAGGAACTGGCTACAAGAGCGAAACACATAACAACAACTGCAAAGACTCCTCACAAATGGGAATACATACATGATGAAACGGGATTTAATTATCGGTTACCAAACATAAATGCAGCTTTAGGGTGTGCACAGATGGAAGAACTTCCGAAATATATTGATAACAAAAGGGAACTGGCAAAAGCATACAAGGATTTTTTTAATGATACTGAAATAGATTATTTTGAGGAAAAACAAGGATACAAATCGAATTATTGGCTAAATGCAATAATTATGAAAAACGAGAGTGACAGGGATGAATTTTTACAGTATTCAAATGATAAAGGTGTTATGACTCGACCGCTGTGGAGGCTAAACAACAAACTGAAAATGTATGAAAACTGCCAACATGGTTCCTTAGATAACGCAGAGTGGCTAGAATCTCGAGTCGTGAATATACCTAGCAGCCCACGCTTTTGAAAAGGATCTTATGTATAATGTAATTAAAAGAGCCATAGATATTATAGTTTCTATATTAGCTTTGCTTCTATTCTCTCCACTTCTATTAATTGTCGCTATTATCCTGAAACTTACAGAAGAGGGAGAAATCATTTACAGACAAAAGCGAATTGGATTGAATGCGCGAAACTTTGATCTGTTAAAGTTTGTAACGATGCGAAGAAACAGTGAAGATCACGGGAGTATAACGTATCAGAATGATCCAAGAATATTGCCTTTCGGAAGAATCTTGCGAGATACAAAAATAAATGAGCTCTTGCAGTTGATAAATGTTCTAAAAGGGGAGATGACGCTTGTTGGACCACGACCTTTGGTAGACGAGACGGGTTTTCAATATTATCCAATGGAAATAAGGGAAAATATTTATAGAGATAATAAACCTGGACTGACCGGAATAGGGTCACTTTTTTTCCGTGATGAAGAAGAAATGCTCCTTAAAGACGGTAAAGCAATTGACACTGTATATAAGACGGAGATTATGCCGGTGAAGGGAGCACTTGAGCTCTGGTATCGAGAGAAAAAGAACTTATGGATCGACTTAAAGATTGTAATGCTTACCGCTATTTCGATAGTATTTCCAAAAAATAAAATATATATAAATAGCTTTACGTCAATCAATCAAGGTATTATTGACAAGTATTTGAAATTAAGGCTTGGAAAATGAATATTCTTGTTACTGGTACTGCAGGTTTTATTGGATTTCATTTGGCCAAAGCGTTGTCGGAACGAGGCGATGAAGTTACAGGCTTAGACAATATAAATGAATACTACGATGTAGAATTGAAATATGCCCGGCTTCGAGAAACAGGAATAAAAACAGAGAAAATTAAGTATAATGAGATACAAAAGTCAACTCGCTATCAACAATATCGTTTTATAAAGCTCGATTTGAA
>JAEORY010000092.1 GCA_016840645.1 Candidatus Borrarchaeota archaeon
ATCTATATCCTGTGAATACTTCAGCTGTTCCATCATCCATACAAATCGGTACAGAAACTGTCAATACACGTTCTGGTTTTTTCAGCATTTTGTGAATTGACGGATCAAGTTCCAAGACTTTTGAGGCATTATCTAATTGAGTTAATGAATTTTCAAGAAAGCTTAGAGTTTTTTCAGGCATGTTCTCACCCTATTTAATCAATAAGAAAGTAAAATGATTGATTTCACTTCTAATACAAAAGTATTTTGTTATGGGATGATTGATTTTCAAAAAAAAGCTATGAATTGAACTTCAAATAGTAGTGAACTACCACCCTACAAGTAGGGTGGCTTCCTGAATCATCCATTCCCCAACGGGACATGTCAAACAGGCTCAACGGGCAGTCCCTGCCCTGATGATGCTGATGATGGTGAGAGTGATTCTCCATAGTAGCGTGATCGCTGTAAAATCGTGATGGCAGAGTTATGATCTCTTGCTACATCAAGTCCACAGTAAGGACAGTTGTGAATACGGGTTGCGAGTGTTTTCGGCACCAGCTTCCCACACCTACTACACAGTTGTGTGGTGTGATAGGCACTCACATATTCTACTAAAGTACCAGCTTCCTCCGCTTTGTACTCGGTAAAACTCATGAGTTGCCCCCAGCCTGCATCACTAATCGACTTCGCTACATGATGATTCTTCACCATACTACATGATGATTCTTCACCATATTGGTAATTTTTAACTGCTCATACACAATCAGGTCATAAGTATCGACCAGTGTTCGACTGAGCTTGTGATGAAAGTCCTTGCGCTGGTTGCGTATTTTCCTGTGTAACTGTGCTATCTTTTTGTTCTGTTGGTGACGGTTATTTGAGCCCTTAATCTTCCTATCTTTCCTTCGCTGCACTTTGGCTACTTTCTTCTCCGAGTTTCTGAACCAGCGGGGGTTAGCTATGGTATCTCCATTATTTAACGTCAGTAAACTCTTCAGTCCAACATCCACACCTATCGCGCTCTTTATGGCTCTTTGCTGAGACCCCGGCTCGGGATCGGGCAGTGCTACTGTAAAACAGGCATACCAGTGGTCGACATCGCGTTTGATGGTACAAGTCTTGATTACACCTTCAGATGGGATAGGGCGGTGTAGTTTAATAGTGAGACTTCCAATTTTCGAGAGCCGGAGTTTCTTGTTTTTCTTTTCGAGGGCGAACCCACTTTGCGGGTAGGTGAAGGAATCATACCGGTATTGCCCTTTAAATCGTGGGTAGCCTGCCTTTTCCCCCTTCTTAAGACGCCGAAAAAAGTTGGCAAAGGCCTTATCCAGTCTCCTCAGCGTATCCTGGAGTACCTGAGAATGAACCACCTTCAAACACGGGTTGGTCTGTTTAGCGACTTGTAGTTGGGCGGCGTGCTCATAATAGCTGACTGCTTGGTGGTGAGTGTGCCAGGCGTCTTTTCGCTCTGCCAGAGCGTTATTATACAACACACGACAGGTAGTCAGCCATTGAGTGAAAGTAGTCTTTTGTTGTGTGGTGGGATACACGCGAAATTGGTACGTCCGTTTCATCACACTTCTCCCTGTCTTCCCCTGCTATTCATGTCACTAGCTTTACAATACGCAAAAACCTATTTAAAGCTGGGGGACACTACTGTGAAAGTGTAACAAGTAACACACGCAATTCATTTATCCCCCCAACACGTTGAGGGGTCTTCTTGCGGAGAACTTATAAAAGAGAAAAAAAGTTAGTATTACCAGCCAGCGAATCTCGCAATTTTTTCATCAGATATTTTGCCTTCTTCAACGTCCTTAATAGATTGGTTAATTATATCAACTGCTTTGTCACAATGTTCTTTGTTAATTATAAGCGGAGGTGTGATTTCTATTGTATTTGAGTGAACACCCACGTAGATTAAAATTAATCCAAGTTCCCATGCTCGATACATGACTTTAGCGCATTCTAATGAAGCTGGTTCTTTTGTTTTTTGATCTCTAACTAACTCAACACCAATAATCAGTCCTTTTCCACGAACGTCTCCAATCAGTTTGCGTTCTTCTTGAATTTCACTTAGTCTTTTAATCAGATAATCTCCCATTTCTGCTGCATTCTGTGCGAGATTTTCTTCTTTAATGACTTCCAAAGTAGCAAGAGAAGCTGCCACTGACACAGGATGTCCACCTGTAGTCAAGAGATGTCCTGCAACCAAAGAATCTAATATTTCTGACGGAGCAACACATGCGCTTAATGGCATCCCGTTTGCCATAGGTTTGGCCATTGTTATAATATCTGGTTCGATATCAAAGCATTCAATGCCAAACATCTTTCCAGTTCTACCAAATCCATGTTTTACTTCATCAACTGCGAATAAAATACCGTGTTTCTCACAGAGTTCTTTAAGTCCTTTCAGGAATTCGGGTGGAGGAGGAATATCACCACCGTCAGATTGGATTGGTTCGATTAGTAGGCATGATGTGTCTTTGGGTGGACAAATCGTTGTCATTACCTGATTTTCTATGAAATCAACACATTGAAGACCACATGCAGGACATTCAAGGTCCTTTCCGAAAGGACATCTGTAGCAATAAGCATAAGGAACTTTGACGACATTTGGTAAGCCTAAGATCTCTGTTTGAGCAGTGTGCCCAGATAAAGTATAAGCGCCCATGGTTTGTCCGTGATACGCCGCCATAAAACTCATAATGCGTCTTCTTTTTGTAGCATATGGGACTAGTTTGTAAATGGTTTCATTTGCGTCAGAACCAGATAATCCGAACCAGACTTTTTTTGCCCAGTCGCCAGGTGTGATCTGGACCAGTTTTTCCGCTAATTCGACTACCACTGGGTTACTATGCAAAGTAAAGCAATGATGACTTAGTTTTTCGACCTGATCTTGGACTGCTTTTACTATTTTTGGATGTCCATAGCCGGCTATAGCAACAGCAGCGCCTGCATTGAAGTCTAAATATTCGTTCCCATCAGAGTCGTATAAATACACGCCTTTTCCAGATTCTATGGAAAGTGGATAAAACCGAATATGAATTGAAGATCCAATGACCTTTTCATCTCTATCAATCACGTCAAAAGATTTTGTAACATTTTTTTCCATTGTATTCACCTAAATCTCTTCAATATCCATTGGAAATACTCATCTATTTATTCCCTATGTGAACTACCACCCAACAAGTTAGGTGGCTTCTGCCCTCACGGATTGTTGAGCTGTCCCTACGAGGGATAGCAAGAACCCGCTCATCGACAGTTCGGGGTGATCCACAGCACCCCCCGTTCCCTGAAGGAACACTTTGGTTTTCGCCTTACGGCTGTTACTACCTTTTTGTTTCTTCAGCCCCGTAAGGCACTTCACAGCATCTATCAGGATGTTAAACGCTGCATTTACGTCTCTATCAACGGAAAATCCACAACTCAGGCACTTGAACGCCCAGCGGTTGACACGTTTTCGGTTTCTTCTGTGTCCCGATCCCTTGTAGTGGCAGTTACGCACTTTTTCGGGGTAACCTATGACCACCAGCGAACCGTAAAGTTGCTCGGCAATGTCTATAGCCAACTTTCTCCTGAAATCCTTGGCATAATTCACCCGTTTACTGTAGAGTTTCTTCTCTACCGCATATTTCCCTAACCGCTTTAATTTGGCAATCCTATTGTTCAGTTGGCGCATATGGATGAAAAACTCTTTATAATCCTCTTTTTTAAAGAGGATGACGTTGCCTTCGCCCTTCAACTCGCACTCTACGGCAGTCGCCAACCGCTTCAAGCCGAGGTCGATGCCAGTCAGCGACTTCAACACAGGCATAACGTCCTTTTCTATGACGACATGCACTTCGTAGCGTTTCAATCTGTGATTTTTAACGATCTGAAAAGACTTAACTCGCCATTCTTTGTCATGGAGATTTTTCGCAGCATACGGATACACATACAGAGGCAGATGTAATTTCTCACCTTTTTTAAGGGTGGAAATTCTAGCCCAGAGAGGAAACTCCTTCGAGGTGCGGGAAAGCGATATGTCGCCTACACGGTAGTCGAACATGATGGATACCTTCCCTCTGATAGTCGGTGGTGAGGGCTCCCTCTTTTTCCAGCGGTAGAGTTTGTGCTGGAGTTTCCGCAACCGTTTCTTATCTTTAGCGGTGTTCTTCTTGGCAAGGCGTTTTTTAAAGGTGAAGATGGACTTTTTCAAACGCTTAATGTCCCATTGCCACTCACGGTGTAGTTTCCGATATGATTTAAACATCCAGAGGGCTTTATCTCGACAGGCTTGTGAGAAAGCCGAAGACAGTCCCGTAAGGTTTTGTATATCCTGTCGGTAATTCTCCGCCTCTTTAACACTCGTTATATTTTCAGCGATGATTATTTCAAGAAAAAGTTGCACGCCGTAAGTGAGTCGTGCGGTAAGTCTGTCGAGGAACTTCACTTTTGTTCTGGTGATCCGTTTTTCAACGGGAAGCACCAGCGTCTTGCAGATTTTTAATGGTTTGGCAAGTTGAAGTTCCATGTCCATCCTCCATGACACCCTAAGAAACTATGGGACGGGAAACTTAAAAAGGTTTCGCTAACTAGAATCCCGTGAAAAAAAATGTCACCATAGTTACGCAATTCATCCCCTCAACAAATTGAGGGGTTTTATTGCGAAGACTCATAAAAAACTATGGCTTCTCATGTGTTCTCAGAAACGTGATAGTGTTTTCTTTTTGCAACTTGAAGAGTTAAACTTAAATTTCATTAATACTGTTTGGTTTAAATACTTTGTATTTTAAAACAAGTCAAGATGCAAAAATTTCATTGATGACAACTGAAATCCTCTATTAGAAGTAAAAATAGAAGCATAGTATCAAAAACGGGTGACATTTGGTATGAGCAGTGAAAATCTTGTCGATGATGAAATATTTATGCAAGAAGCATTTAGAATAATAGAAATCGCTGAAGAGCGTGATATAACCCTAAGATTACTGGGTTCGATCGCATTTCGTATTCATTGTCCAAATTATGCACCTCTACTGCACCAAGGAGCTGCTGTTCACCGACCACTTACAGATGTCGACTATATGGCCTATAACAAACACAAAACCCCTATACGAAAGTTAATGTACGACCTAAGATTTCGTGAGATTTTTGCAGATCCAATCGTCAGTCGGATAGTTTTTCAAAGTCCAAAATACAAGAATTTAAAAGTCGATTTTTTTCTTGAAAGACTCCGTTTCTGTCACATAATTGACTTTGATAGGAAGAAAAAACGCTTGGAAATTGATAAACCCACCATTCCCTTAGAAGAAATGCTGTTGGAAAAAATGCAAATAGTTGAGATCAATGAGAAGGATATCAAAGATACGATTATGCTTGTATGTGAACACGATATCGAAGATGGTGCAGAAAAAAATACAGAAATTATCGATGGAGGTTTTATTGCTAGGATACTGGCTGACGATTGGGGATTTTGGTATACTGTTACAACAAACCTAAATAAAACTAAAGCTTGGGTGCCAAAATATAGTAATGCTCTGTTAGAAGAAGACCGCTCTTTGGCTATAAATAGAATTGATCAACTTTTAGAAAGAATTGACCAGGAGCCAAAGACTAAGAAATGGCAGAAACGAGCAAAAACTGGCACAAAAAAACGATGGTACGAAGAAGTCCAAAGTTTTGATGTTGATTAGAATTCTTATTAACCCTCTGTAAACATCCATTTGCATTTTTTGGGTTTTTTATCTAGAACTAAGATTACTCCGCGAACAATTCCTTCTCCATACTCACTGCCAGGGTTCAAGCAGATAGTTCTTCCGATACGTGTGAATCCCTTGCTTTCGTGAATATGACCATGCAAACCATATAATGGTTGATATTTTTCAATAGCGGTGCGTACCGCTTTGCATCCTACAGGAATCATTTCTGGCTCGCCTCCTGCTGTCAATACTGGTTTCATGTTTTCATCTAAGAGAGGCGCATAGTCAATGATGGCGTCAAACGGTGGGCAATGAAAATTGAAAATGCAGTTTTCCATATCATTAACCTGTGAAGTCATAGCTTCAATTTTCTGTTCTATTTCTTCTTCTGGAACATCCCGTTCACAGTACCATGGAGTGATATTTGCATAACCTGTAGAAATCATTTCATGATATTCGTCTATCTGAATGCTCTTACCTTCTGGAACAATAATAATATCTGATTTCTTCAGGATGTCGTCAATAAAATAAGCATCATCATTACCAGGATTTATAATACAATTGATATCTGTTCCAGTTAATCGTTCTTCAGTTACTGCAACCCATTCTTCTACACGTGCACAAATAAGTTTCTCAAATAATACATCGATTTTGGACCTGTCTTGTTTGAATTCGGACATTTCATCTTTATTAGTATGAAAGAAGTAGGCTCCAATTAGTTTAATATTTTTTTCTAAGGCTTCAACTTCTTCTGTACTTTTCAAAACTAGATCTGAACCTAAATATTCTGCTTTATATGAGCCATCATCTTGTTCTACTATAGGAATGATCATTTTTCCTGTGATATCTCCACCTAGAACAAGCACGTCCGCCTTATACGCTTTTCCAGCATTAATGAATTTACGAAAACAAACGTCACTGCCATGAATATCTGTTGTAAAAAAAATTTGACTTTTTGCCATTTGATTCTACATCCAAATTTCGCTAAGTACTGGTACTGGTTGTTCTACTACAGACAGGATGTCGTAGTACTAAAAAAAGAACTTAATAAAACTCTTTTGGTTTAAGAAAAAATCAACTTTTTTAAAAAAAAGGTAGAAAAGATGTTGAATTTGTTGATTTTACTCTGGAGGCAATTCTTTGTGTGCTAGATGGATAGGTAGGCCTTTTGATTGCCAGTAAGCTCGAGCTACGAAATACCATACAGGTCCTATAATCAATGTAATGACCATGCCTATGATATACTCTACAGAAACAAAGAATGCAATTGCTCCTGGCGTAAGAGCTGCAACAATGACCCAGATAGCCACGCATAGAGATAATATTCCGAAGAGACTTATCAGAGGAATTGGCCCGACCATTTTCTTTACGAGGGGCGGTGATGCATCGAAGATATCTTTTCTTCTCCAGGGGTACCAGATAGCAGCAACAGAAACAATGAATACGCCTATAAACCAACCCAACATTGAGTATAGCAGAAATGCAAACACTTGTGTGAAGAACATAAGGAAATTGGCAAATTGAGCAGTTATGAACATTAAAAGTATTGCCCAAACTGGATTTCCACGTTTGTCTAGGTCTGCTATTTTACTTGGTAGAAGACGGTCGAAGCTCCATGCAAAGATGTTTCTTGTGAATAAGAAGGGAATTACTATCCCACAGCTGCCAATGCATACCAAACACATCGCTAGATTGACTAAACCTATGATCCAGACATTTGTAGTACAAAACGCAATGAGATACGTCGGCATTGAATACGCCCAGGTATACTCATACCAACCAGGGTAGCCTAGAGTGGCCAAGAAGGATGAAGCGTTGATGAAATCGAAACCAAAGACATGATATGTTACATAGTAAATTGGCCATACAAGAATACCAAAGATTACAACCGCACCTATCATTGCCCACAGGTGTGTTTTAGTGCCTTTAACTTCACCTGCACACCATGCGCTACCGCTATAGCCTAAGGTTCCTAGGAAGATATGTAACGTTCCTAAGAATGTTGCAAGGATTATTGGGGTTGCTATAAAGCCATTCGGGGTCTGCGCGAGGGCAGCAGCTTGTACGGCGTCCACAGTAGTTCCAGATCTAGCATTAAAGCCTGCTACGAAGCCTGCGTGTCCAGCTCCTAGTATTGTTGCAAAATAAACGATAATAGCTATAACAGTTATGGCAAAGATAACATAAGAGGCGCGAATGACCCACTTAGCCCCTCCATAGACTACCAGAGTACCAAGCGAAATAAGAATAAAAGTTATTCCAAATCCAACGAAAGGATCATACATTAAAGCCGCCATATTCATCCAATAGGTAGCTTGTTGTGTAGTAGGTGCTACAACTGCCAAGGCAGAGAACCATGAAGCAAGTCCGTAAAGAGGTACCCAGCCCACTACAGAGCCTATCCATGACCAAAGCACTGCAGAGAAGTAGAAATTCACAAGAAATCCAACCGCGGGATGAATCGTCCTACCAACGAATACGTATTCGCCACCAGTTCTAGGCATTGACATTGTGAATAGTCCGTACATCACGGCTACGGCTAAACTTGCTGGAATAACCATAAGGGCACTTATTGGTAACTGTGCACCAGGGAATAACCCTGCTGCGAACGGTAATTCAATGAATGCAAACAAGAATCCCATGAAAACAACGTTCATTAGAAGTGCTTCTACGCCGGAAATGTTTTTTACTAAGCCCGATGCTGTTCTTAGAAATACTTTATCTGACATTGGTTATTCTCCATTTGTTTTTATTTTTCAATTTGAGTTTTTAAGCCATTTATCAACAAGTAATATATAAATGCATACTTTCGAGAAAGCTCATTATTCCTAAGATACTTTAAACTCTTTACAAAGTTCACTTTCTAATATATATAAAGAAAATTAGAAATATGGAAAAAATAGAGAATGATTTGTATATATGTATTACAAGTCGTAACCAGTTAATACATCTAGAGCCATAGTTACGACTCCTAACTCAAGAGAGTCGTGAATTAAATTTTTACTAGTGAGTTTTTTGAGTGCTTTACTAGTGAGACCTAGCGGGATCCCAGGAGCAACGACAAATGTATCTTCTTTTATCATATCTTCAGAAATAATGTCTGGCATTGGAGTTGCATCAACTATCAAATTTGCATACCGCAATCCTTCTTTGATTGAGTGAACAATATGAACGCGATCTTTAAATTTACGTTTGGCATATCCAATCTTTACTTTATCAATGTCATAAAGAACTGCGTTAGCGCGTCTATCAAGTAATTCTATTGTAGCAGCTTGTCCTACGGGACCATATCCTATGATAAAAACAGTTTTACTTTTTATTCCCTTCACTGCGAGATCCAATGCTGCGATATAAGCCTTTCCTGTACATGCAGAATTTTCAGAAATATAACGAGTTCTGAGATTAACTGCAATAAAATGATTATCATCCGCAGCGAATAAAACGTCTGCTTGTTCAGATATCGCTTCAGCGAAACCTCCAACGTCTTTTTTCTTGGTTATATAGGTATCTAAACCGATATGGGTTAATATTGCTAATATTGCATCAGTAAAACCTAGTATTGTGCCTTTTCCAGCAGTTATAGGTATTATTGCTGCAGTTTTCTTACTTAAAACTGAGGTGATATCATTTCTAATGTTAAGAGTATGTTTTGCAATTCCTAATAAAGAATATTCAGTTTTTTTAATCAGCTCTTGTTCATAGTTTTGTAAATCTATTGGGATGTTTTTCACTTGTTCAGGAGTGAGGCGTGTCATATTCTTCCACTTATTTAATTAGGCTTTTAGTCAATATAGTTTGTAAGTTTAAATTCTGACATAATTTCACTAATTACCGCAACCATTTTCTTTTTTGCCTCTTCTAGAGTTTTATCTCTGACAATTAGTGTTGCAACACGTTTTCCATCAGCATTATTGTCGCTAAGAAAGTTCGTAATGGCCTCATCTGCACCGAAAAATCCTAGTTTATGTGTTAGCTTTTTAGCATCGGTCAGAATATGCTCGCCCTGAACCTTCAATGAATGGTCAACAATGCAAACATGTTGATATACGACTCCCTTTTCAAAACCAACCTTATTCGATGACAAAGTGTTTTCAAGGAACATATTTGCAAGTTCCTTGACGATATTTATGCCAGTAGAGTGAAAAACGACAGTAGGTGTTTGACTGGGTAATCTTGCATTTATTTCATTAGTTTTTAGTGAGTTAGAAGGAGAAACTATACTTTGCACGTCTGTAAGTCCATGTAAGTTAAGACCTTTTGCAATTTTCAAACCAGTTTCGATAAATTTATTCTTAACATGATTCGAAAGAACTGTTGGCGCTGTTACTCTTTTACATCCATAAGATTCATCAAATTCCAAATCTGTAACTTGAAATGGTATCGAGTTTCCATTTATTGCAAGAACTTCTAAAGAAACCGCAAGTCCTTCGACAAATTCTTCTACGATAACTTCGTGATCAATTTGTCTTACTTCATTTATAATGTGAGGTAATTGTGATGGTGTTGACACCTTAAGGATACTAACACTGCCACTCAAACGAGCAGGTTTTACTATTAGGGGAAATGTTGCATCAGGCCAAGGCTTCGGAACAGCAACGTGTTGACTTGTTAAAAAGTTTTTGGATCGAGTCTTATTAGATGTTAGCCAAAAAGCGTTAGTGTCTTGTAAAAAGTGTATCAGTCCCTTGCACGTCTTTTCCAGAAAAACAAGCGTTTTCATATTTTCAGTAGTTGGTAAAACTGCATCTACTGTTTTACAAATCTTCTTAAAGAGATTTTCTTGCTTTATAACGTCAAAAACATAATTTTCATCAACAATAGTAGAGGCAGGAGTATTAGGTTCTCTATCAATCAATATTGTAGTTATATCCGCCTTTTTCGCAAGATAAGCTGCTTCAATTCCCTGTAAACGTCCACCTATCAAAGCTAACCTCAAAATGATGTCCTCAAGATAATCGTTTTCTTTGTTGGATGAATTCAATGTATTGATGTGTAGATGCTAGTTTTAATCCTATACTGTCTAAGTACGGTTTAATAGTTTGAATGCTTCTAATTCCTTGATTAATTCCCAGATTAGCTGCTGCCACACCCAATAATCCTGATGTTTTTGGGATGAGGGAGGTGATCACATTAGCCCCCGCCAATAGACGTAATTGAAGCCCCTTTAAACCATCAATATCAAAAGAAGCCGGAATAAGTTTGTCTGGGTGAATTAAACGTAGAAGTGCAATAGACTTCATTTCCTCCAAGATTGGAGGCGAGATGTTTTGCTCCATTGGAGTTCCTTGTTGCGGTACAAATCCCATTACACGTACTTGATCTGCTCCAATATCCTTGATGGTGAAAAACGAATTAATTCGATCTTCTTCTGATTCTCCTACACCTAGAAGAATACCCTCTTCTATTAATAAGCGCATTTTCTTAGCGAAAATTTTTGATTTCATCCGTTCGTCATAATCTTGATTAATGCGCAATTTTGCGAAAAGTGCACGATTGTGTGTTTCTTGGTAAAGAGCATACCATTCTGCAATTTCAGCAATTTTCCTTAAAACATGTTTAGGG
>JAEORY010000093.1 GCA_016840645.1 Candidatus Borrarchaeota archaeon
TGTAGTTTTGCGAACGACGATAAATAGATGTCCATAGAGCTATGGTCAACTTCTTTTTTTTACTATTACGTGCGTGTTTAGCCGATAAAGATCCAGTAGCTAGCATTAGAATCAATTTCTGTATAAGAAAATTTCGAGAAAAACATGAATGTGGCAAAATCATCTATAAATGAAGATTAAAACAAGCAATTTTATGTCAACAACTGGCTATTAGAGATAAGACTTTGCCAAATGTCTTTTCTCTCAAAATAAATGATAAGTACGTTGGAACTATTTCAGATTCTAGGCACATTGAAGTCTCTCTATGTTGTTCATTATCCTCGTTTCTCAAAATTGAGAATCTGTCACGCGATAGACTTTTGCATTACCTTCTTCGAATACTAGAGTTAAATAATTTGTTCTGCTAAAAGCATTATGATCAACCAAATAATAATTATCGAACATACGCCCCAGTTTCCGATCGGGAAGGATAATATGCGTTATGCCGTATCTGTTAATAATTGCTCTTGACTCTTCGCAATCAGGCTGATAGAATGCTTGTTTGCATTCAGTTTGCATAATACTCAGCTCTTGATCGCCGCTTTTATCAAAAAATGGTTGATTTCGAAAGAATATAGTCTTTCGTTCCGAGATGACAGGAACCCAATGACCGTTAAACGTCGGTGCATTAAGTATAAGCGCATCTTCAGGCGTATTATTCTTTATCCAAGTCATAGCAGCAATATCAGAATGTGTTGCATATCCATGCCTGGGCCAAATCAGATAAAATCTCAAATAGAGCCAACCAGAATTACCTGCATCATTAGCAAGTTCAGGAGCTATATGAATAGGAAATAACGCACCAGTTATTAGTGAGAGTAGCAATAGGAAACTGGTTTTTAGATCCTTTCTCGATACTCTTTTGCTTAATTTCATTAGATTCTTTCTTATGACTACTTTTGGATCTGCGAAAATTTTTTGCTTAACTAAATAATGCGTGAATTGGGCGGCTAGAACGGCGAATGGAACGATTGGACCATACCAAGCAAGACTGGGATTATATATATAAGATGTGACCCTCCACGGTAGAAATAATGACATGAAATCATCAATAACGCCGAATACGGCGAAATCTATGATCATTAAGACCCAAGTTATTAAAAATACATCTCTTCTTTCCCGTCTGAAAGAAGAGAAAAACAACCCAATAACTGCAAAGCTAATTATAGTTGTTCCATTTTTAAAGGGCATTCGTCTAAACCATCTGATTTCAGGAACGCTTCCAAGCTGGCTATGGATGTTTGCACTAGTAAAGAGAGGAAATTGCAATACTACCCAAGGAAGAGTCAGTATGAATGCTATGCCTGGTATCATAAACATAACTATGTAATCTTGAAGATTTGGTGTCTTTCTTGAAAGCCATATTGTAAGTAAGAAAGGTATTTCTGCCAGAATAAAGAATATGAAAGAATCTGGGTGAGAGAGACATAAAGCCGAAAGACTTAGCGCGGCAACAAAAACATTACCGATTTTGATAGAGTCAGTATTCAACACTCTGAAAAAGGACGAGACGCAAACCATTATGATCAATGCTCCAAGCACTTTTGTGTACCCAGAATCTGCTAAAGCATTGAATAGCCCTCTACCAATAATAAGAAAAATGCAAATGAGAATTCCGAGCCTATTATCCCCAAATTGCCGCCCTACACTTAAAGCAGCAGGAAACACCATTAACCAGAGAAAATAAGCAAGTCCCATCATTGCATAATTGATTGGTAAGAAAAAAAGATCAGAAAGAAAAGCAGTTAAAATAAAGAAACCTGGAGAATACAGCCATCTGACTTCTGGGTAGAAAGGACCAAGATTATTTAGTGTCCCTCCCATTCGCACTGTAAGTGCTAAATAACCAAATCCTTGAGCATCAACATCGGCTGGGATTTCTATTGACGTTAAAGTCCAGATCGCGAAGATTACAAGAAGAATTAAAAAAACAATAAAAAATAAAACCTCTTTTGTCAATTTGATCTTTATAATTGTTTTAGAATCCGCCTTGAATTTGCATGTTATAGAATAAATTCCCAACAGAATCATGCCGGTGACAGCGTACACCCATAAGATAGAAAAAAACGAATATCCCCACAAAGACGAAATACTAGAAGAAATCACAACAAAAAGAGAGATCCCGATTCCCGGTGCTAAAAGCATCCTATCCACAACTTTAATGTCAGTGAGTGTTGAAAGCAGCAAAAAACCGGGAAAAATAAGCAATGAAAGCGTCAACCATATAGCTAGTATAACTTCAATCATCATTTCCCTTACCCGCCCTGAAGTCAAGTATTATATGATCCCTCTTAAGATTGATAGCAGTTATGATATCTTCGGCTTCTTTTTCAAGGTCCCCTAACCGTGACATGCGTTCACTGTAGTTCTTGGCTTCTTCTTCGCTATTAAAATTAATTTCAAGAAGTTTTTTTTCCTTAAAGTGCCAATTCATTTTACGAGTCACCTAATTAATAAAATGCTATTGTTTCGATGGTTTACGCTTTCAATCTGTAGATTTTCACCAAATCATTGACATAAACGCGCTCAAAATAGTCTTGGTTTTCGAATTTGTCCACCCCATCACCATATTGTTGCAGTTCATCGGGTCCAACGTAAATATAAGAGATGGGATATGCTTGTATTAGTACCAAAGCGTGTTGAACGTCTTGTGAGGCATAGATGAGGTCAATATCGGATCCAATTCTAACGAATTCCTGATAATCAATTCCCCGTATGAGGAAATGTCCCTGTCTATTTAAGAGGACTCTTCTTTGCCCGATATCTGCGACCCATGAATGCCCTCTCCCGATCCTAATAGGTTCTTTTGCGATCTTTGTAGCTTCGATATCGGTATAGTGATAGGTCAAGAACACGGCATCAAGTTCGGTATTTTCACGTATCCAGAGGAGGGCGGTATATTCCTGTTCTTGCACGGCATAGACGGTTTGGGCTGTAGACAGATCATTTACAACATAGCCGTTGATATACACCATTCTAAGAACAGATAAGGAACAGGCAATAATCAGTAAGGGAACTCCATAACGTCTGAACAAGTGCCATGGGGTGGACCATTTAGTTGGAGTGGGAGGTGTGAAATCAAGGATTTTCACGAGTCCTAAACTGGCAAACATGTAGAAGGGGACGTTGAGTAATAAGGAAAAGATATGATTATTGGCTAATAGCAGGACAGAAATAGTTGATTGAACTTGCATAGCAATTACTGCAACATTAGCCAACAGAAGAGCAATAACCAGCCATAGATAGAGGAAGTTTCTGGTCTTTTTTTCTTTCATTGGATAGAAGAGTATGCCAATAATCATAAACATAAAGGCGATTCCAAAAAGTGAGGTGTAATAGCTAGGTGGTATGTATCTGCCGGGATTTACTACCATGCTGCCTGTTATCGTTCCAGAAACTGATTCAAGTAATAATTGAATAGCAAATACTGGTATTATAGCGAGATGTATCAAGAAGTATTTCAGGATATTGTTCAGAGACTGTTTGAAGTACACCAAAGCCATTATTGATAGAACAAAGAGTTCGATCGCCATCCCAGGGGAACTGTTAATCAGTACTCCGAGTACAACGCCATTGAAAACCAGATATTTACTCTTATTTGATTTTATAAAGGAGTTGAGAAAATAAAAATAGAAATAGAAAAGCCCGATACCAAGAGTTCTCGATAAAGGTCTAAAGAGGTTTACGCTGATCAATAAGCTGTAAAAGAAGAAGGTGTCAATCATGCAGAAATAATAGGGAAAGAAGTCAATAGTTCGAGGTAATCCAAAGAATGGGAATAAGACAGTGATCCACCCATATCCGCCGGAAAAAAGCACGAAGAAAGTGGTATAGAACGCTATTCGTTTATTGTTGAAGAGTGAAGAGACCATAATGTAACTGGTTAAGCCAACAAAGATAGTTAGAACAATAGAAAAGAATCTAAAAGCCTGAAGAACCGGAGTACCTGAGATTCTTACGAAGATGGCAATCAGTAAAGAGAGTGCTATAGGATAATTAGTTGAGGCGCCAGCAATCATAGGGTTTTGAACAGGCCAGCCTCCTCTTAACATTTCTATGGAATAAATTAGGTGCTCGGGAACATCGTAAGTCCTGCTCCAGCCGTTAATGATAAAATCGCCCTGATAGAAGGCATAGTCGTAAAAATGTGCTATAAAACTGACACAGGCGCTGGCTACGATAAGTAAAAGCACATATTTATCGTATTTCTCTAATTCCATCCCAATTCCTCGGGTTAGATTCAGATAGAGTGTATTTTTCCAAAAACACTTTGCTAGAATGTTCATATCTGTAGAACTTTAGTCTATAAAGACTTCTGTTTGAAGAGAGTTAGTAGGTAGAGGAATTCCAGATCAATTTAAAATGTTTCGTAAGGCTCGAAGGAAAGTGAATCATCATAGTCAATAGAGAAGAATGATGAAAGAAACAGTGGGAGGGCCCGGTGGCTATTCACCACACAGAACAGAATGGACCCGGCGGGATTTGAAATCGCGAGTTTCCAGGAATCTGAAAACTTCCCGCGGCCTCCTGGCTGCAAACCAGGCGCTTTTGAAATGGATGCGAAATTGCACCGGAATACTTCCAACTGAGCTACGGGCCCACAGATAACGCTATGAGACAGCCGATGCAATGCTGTAAATGAGGGCCGGGACCGGGAATTGAACCCGGGTCGAGGGAGCCACAATCCCTTAGGATACCACTACCCTGGGGGATGAACGAGCATGAAACTCGATTCATTCACCCCGGCCATACTTACCCCAGCCATATTTTTTGTACAAATTTTCGTTTAAGAGTATAACTGTGGTATGAGTTGTGCGATAAAAACTTTTTGGATTTACCAATGCTAAGAGTGGTGCGGGGGATGGGACTTTCATTCCAACGGCTTACCGTCAAGAATTCGAACCCACGCAGACTTCTGCGAACCCTAGGTGGTCTAGTGATCCCCTACGTCAATGGGTATCTTAAAACAGGCATAAACGGAGTTACCCTAAGCCCATCGCCTTTGACCTGGCTCGGCAACCCCCGCACAGCAAATATATTAAGGTGTGATATGGTGCTCCGGCCGGGATTCGAACCCGAGTCAAGGGGTCGAAAGCCCCTTATGCTTGGCCGGACTACACCACCGGAGCAAACCATTAATGAAGTGAGAACTGTGATAGGGTTTTAAATGCCTTTCTCTCTTGGCGATAATGTTATGCACACCACATCCTAATGAATCAAGGGAACTTCTAACAAAGGACGTCTAAACTTGATGTTGAACAGAGGCTTAAAACTCGTTTTGTGAGAAAGATGGTAGAGGTAGAGTTTACAAGAGATAGATAAGGAGAGTATCAAAGCCAATAGAGCGTATTCGTTTCCAATCTAATTTAAGATAGGGGATAAACTTCTTATGGATCATTGCTTGGAAGTTTGAATGTCCTAACTCATTTCGTAGGGCGTTAAAACTCGTTAGTAAAATGTCTTTCAGGACATTAACGGTATTATTAGTGAGTTCAAATACATTAACCCGCAAGATATCAATGGATCCATCGTCGCTTACGATCTTCGATAACTCAAGGTCATCCTTAATAAGATCGAAAAGCTGTAGTTTGAGAGTATCAAAGATGGCGGTTTTTCGTTGCGCCTCATAACATCCAACAATTTTGCACAGCAGAGACATTACATGCTGACAGACTTCACATATATCCATAAGATTTGCAGCATCTGTGATTTCGGAGAGTTGTATCCAATCATTGACCAATTCATCGACAATTGGATGAAACGTTTCATAAATGCCTTCAAATTCTTTAACCTTGAATTTTTCTTGCCAATATTTAGTAAAAACTGGAAATTCGAAGAAGAAGGAGTTTTTAATAACGTTTAATTGAGCCTTTAGTTGGGGGACAGAATCATCTTTATCACCAGCGATGATAAATAAAAGGTCGTAAGAGTAAATATAAATCCATTTCAAATCACCCATTTCAATGCTATCAATGCCTGTTTCGCCAAGTTCTGCTTCTGCAAAAGCATATAGACCAGTAAGAAAAGCAGAGAAAAGATCTGGGTCTATATCTATAGTACCATATCGTTTATGAAACAAACGACGACCGCGATCTTTTTCTACAACCCATATATTTTGAATCATTCGATACCCTCTTTAAGGGCTGCTGGTTGAATATTCTGAGGCTCTTTTCAAAACAGATTTGAAGATTCAGTTCTCTAATATTCATATCCGTCAGCTTATGAGTTAAATGTTTTGAAGTCATTAAGAAAGTCGGTATAAAAAAGAGAAGTATTGATATATGTTAACTTAAAGATTCCCCGACTATAAATATAGAGTATCGTGTCAAAAAGAACGCTGAGAGAAAGGTAAGAACTACAAGACAAATTATTTTAGGAAAACCTCAACCTTTGGGTTAATGAAAGAGGGTTTGTAATCAACCCATCACGCTTTGTTTTCCAGCATCATCATAGAGCTGATTAAAATAATCAATTGCGGGGCGGATTAACTGTTGGTCTTTAGTAATAATACCTGCTTCATGTAGAACAGTCATAGACCGTTCTACCAGATTTGCTGAACCTAAGTACATTTTAATTTCATCTGATATAATCAGTTTCGAATGTAAATATGGGTTTGTTTCAATCAAAAATCGTTCTTTCTTTAAACCAGTCAGAATTTTCTGATGTTCTAAATCATTCTTTGCTGCTTTCCTTGTTAAAATCAAAATTTCGACACGCTTCTCTTTAAGAGTGACTAATTGTTGTTTTAAATCAAGTATATCGTTAATCCAAGGGGAACAAATCCATAATTTTTTTTCCGCATCACAGATTAATTTCATAAGCGCATCTGGTAATTGTTCATCTTTGAAGAAATGGGAAAGAGGTTCCTTACTGGATTTATCTTTTATTTGGGCTTTTTCCTCTTGTTCACTAAGTTTCTTCTTTTTAGACATATTATTATAATTCTCTCTGACAACTTCCATGTCCATTAAGATCATGGTAGAGTCAATAAATAGTTCTGAATCATAATCACTAGAGGCTTTCTTAATACCACGGTTAGCAATATCAGATACGCGATAAATAAAATAATTAAGTTGTTTTAACGATATGGAACACTGTTTATTCTTTTTATCACGATTCCAAATTTTATACAGACTTTCAGAGATTTCTTTGATCTCTTTATACCGATCTATGTCATACTCGTTTCCGGAGTAAGTTAAGCCTTCCTTAGCAATGTAGTAAAGGGAATTTGCCCAGCGTTTCAGCTGTGTTGCTCTTAGAAAGACCTTCTCTTTAGTTTCCTTGGTCATTGTAACTCCAAGTTAAATCTGGTCAAAGCCTATAAAAATTTTTTGATAACCTGGAAAAATGATGATTAAGAATTTTATGATGAAAGGCATTTTTCTTAACATTCCTGTAAAAATCGAAAACCTTTCAAATTTGAGAATCTCTCCGAAACATAAGTAAACCTTGAACGCTTTCATCGGACAAATCTCAAAGATGTCAAAAACCTTGATAATGCTTCAATCAAATCGGTTAAGAAAATGGTCAAGTCCCCCTCCTCTTAATCTTACTTGCGCTCATTATTCTTTTAAGTGAGAAGATTTATAAAATATTCAGGAAAACATAATGTCGTCGTCAAAGTGCCGCCGTAGCTCAGTTGGTAGAGTGACGGGCTGTTAACATACCCTTGGCAGTTACCCGCTGGTCGAAGGTTCGAGTCCTTCCGGCGGCGCCATACTCTTTTTGCACGAAATCTATTAGTCAAATCGAACTTTAGAATGTTGCTACAAATTACGAAAGAATTTTATGTAGCTTGCCCCTCAAAACGTAGTATAAACTCTAAAAAAGTGAGATAATTTTGGCGCTAAAAAATAAGAGTGTATTGGTAACCGGTGGCTGTGGATTTATAGGAAGTCATTTAGTAGACCGTTTAATAGAATTAGAAAATGAAGTTACTGTTGTAGATAATCTTTCTGCCTCAACCATGGAATATATTGAAAGACACATGAATAACAAAGATTTTAAATTCGTACGAGGAGATATAAGAGAAAAGATGGTGTTACAGGAGAATTGTGCTGGCAAAGATGCGATATTTCATTTTGCAGCAAATCCCGATGTCAAATTGAGCGTAAACGAGCCTTACATGGATTTTTCGATAAATGTCATTGGGACAATGAACCTTCTTGAAGCAATGAGATTAAATGACGTAGGACTGATAGTGTTTGCATCATCTGGGGGGACGATTTACGGGGACGTGGAGGTCTATCCAACTCCAGAGAGTCATATAATGAAGCCAATAAGTGTATATGGTGCATCAAAAGCAACATGTGAGCTGTACATCTCAGCTTATAGCGAGTGTTATAACATGAAAGGTGTTTCACTTAGATACGCTAACATATATGGACCTAGATCGATACATGGAGTCATGCATGATTTTTTCTGGAAGTTAAAGAAAAATCCTAGCGAATTGGAGATTCTTGGTGATGGCAAGCAGAATAAAAGTTATATGTATATCTCAGACTGCATTACAGCGACCATGATGTGTGCTGAATATATAATCAACAGCGAAATGAACTATGATGCATTTAATGTAGGTGTCAGTGATCAAATTGAAGTGAAAAAGATAGCAGATATAATTGCTGACGAACTTAAGTTGGACGATGTGCAATTTTCCTATACTGGTGGGAAAAAAGGATGGAAAGGAGATGTACACAGGATGCTATTGGACATCACGAAACTAGAAACATTAGGCTGGAAATCAGAAGTGAAATTAGAAGACGGAATTAGAATGTACATTCGCTGGCTACAAGAGATGTTCGGTTGATTTTAGAGGTTAAAATCAGATGCAGGTTTCCAAAGAGACAGTTCCGCCTTTTTCAACTCCCTTTGTTTACGATCTAAGAAGGAATACACCGATTTATGGCTCACACCTTTTAAAAGCATTTGAACAGCATCTTTAGCGGTCTTGACTCGCTCAAGAGTACCGATGATACTTACTGAATGACCGTAGATACTGATAGATGTCCCAGTAAATTCTTCCATAATTCTTCTTGTTTTTCCATGTTCGCCAATAAGGCGTCCTCGGATACGTTTAAGTGCTTTTGGTGTATTGGCCGATTGGTCTAAAAAGATAATTTCTAGGATCATATCCTCATCAAAGAGTTTAAAAGCACGTTTAGGAGAAAAGCCACGCCCCATTGCAAGGACAATATCTCGAGCACGCCATACAGCAAGTGGATCCTCTGTTTGCGGAGTAGATTCAACAAGGACGGCTCCATCTTCACTATCGATTGTGATTTTCGTGTGAGTAACATCTTCTACATGTTTTTTTGTTTCACCATTCGTTCCAATGCAAACAGCAATTCTTTCGAGGGGTATTTTTGTCCGCATAGTCCCATAGATAGCCATTTCGATCACCTAAAGAGGAACTTCATTTTTCTTTAATGATTTCATCAAAAATCTCCTTTGGGAGAGGAGTTGAAATACCTAGTTTATCGAAGAAGGTAACGATTGTTCGAATATCTCGAAGGAGGAAATTCTTTGCATGAGGATGGTGAAGAAGAACACCTTGGGAGATGTCAATCAAAACAGGCTCATTTTGGTGCAGCAGGATATTATATTCGCTTAAATCTGCATGAACCAGTTTTGCCTGATGATATAAGCGGTAAATAGATTCAAGTATTTGATGAAATACCTTTTCTGGGTTTTCTGGTGGAATATCTTTCATTCGAGGTGCAGGCATACCATCAATACCGATAAATTCCATTACTAAGACGTTATTTCTCACTTCAATAGGGGAAGGCACTCTAACCTCGCATGATTCGGCTAGTTTCAAATTCTTAAATTCTTTTAAAGTCCAAAGAAATGTAATTGATCGAGCATCCTTTCTTCTCAATTTAAAACGTTGATCACCTTCAATATATGGCAAAGCATATTTTCTGAATTCAGACTGAGTCCGAAAAATCTTGACGGCAAGGTCCACATCATTGGAATCCTTTGCATAATAAACATTAGCTTCTTTTCCTGTGGAAACTATTCCCACAAATCGCTTAAGGACACCCTTCCGAATCAGTTTATCAAGAGTAAGGACAGTTGCTTTGTCAAATACAGATTCAACAACCTTTAAGTCATCAGAATCTTTATCTCTGATCCTCCGTTTATCAATCTTATCTTTTTCTAAACGATCAACCTCATCGTGGGCAACGCGCTCTGGCACAATTCCACCCACCTATAACTATAAATCAAGATATCCTCGTTCTTCTAGAAATCTTACCTGTCCAGGATTATATCGCCAAATGATATCAGCTTTTGCATCCTGAAAGTCCCATGGAGTCACGAGGACTACATCTTCTGCTCGAATCCAGACGCGTTTTCTCATCCGTCCGGGTATTCTACAAGTTCGGGTGATCCCGTCTGTACATTTTACAACTACTCTGTCGTCCCCTAAGAGGCGGGTAACGATTCCTAGAAGTTCGCCTTCGTCAGGCAGACGAACCCGACGGACAGCATAATCTTGTGGACCGACATTCTTCTTTCCTTTTCCTTTACCTTTTCCTTTACCTTTTCCTTTACCTTTTTTCTTCTTAGACAAACAATTCCTCCACAAACAACATTTTTGTAATTACATGTTATCTCAGTGAGTTGATCTATTCAGATTGATTAACTTCAATGAAATAATGAATTAAGACAATTTCATCCGTTAAGTTTTATATAATTACCGCGCTAGAAAAACCACATTTGTGCGATGATAAGAACACAAATTTTAACGTGATCGGCAGGAAGTCCCCTTCCGAAAGCTGGGGGATGAAAGCCGCTAGCTTTATATAGTTTTTCGGTGATAGATCTTTTCGGTATGGTGCTGTAATCCACACCCGCAATTCCCCGACTGGGGTGAAGGTATATCCTCCCATAAGCGACCAGTCAGCATGATGACAGGGGTAAGCGTTAGGAAGCC
>JAEORY010000094.1 GCA_016840645.1 Candidatus Borrarchaeota archaeon
AGTCTTGCCTCTTCACGCTCATCACCTTTCTTTCCGATTGTATCAAGTGATTTTTTGACAAGTGTCTTTCTAAGCTTATCAGATTCTCCTGGAGAAAATCCTGCAAGTTTCTGTGCCAAGAGCATAAACTGCTCCTGGAAAGTAACGTGACCAAACGTGGGACCAAGAATCTCTTTAATAATCGGGTGAGCATATTCAATCTGTTCAGCGCGGGCCTTGTCTTTGACGTACTTCTTGTGAACGTTAGCACGCAGAGGACCAGGACGATAAATTGCAGTCAAAGCAGCAAGCTCGATAATAGAAGTAGGCTTTGCATCTTCGCAGAATCGACGAGCACCTTCAGCAGTAAACTGAAAGACACCTACCTTACGGCGCTGATGATAAACATGCTCCCAGACTTTTGGGTCGTCCTGTTCAACAAAGCGACAGTTAAGCTTTTCATCAAACCAGTCGCGGATTTCAATGAACGTAGGCTCTTTTCCTGTTTCTTTGGTGAGGATGCGTCGAATGCAGTTTTCAACATCCTTGAGAAGAGTAAGGCCTAAGAAGTCAAACTTAATGAAGCCGTTATCTTCCAAGTTACGAAAGTTCATGCCCTCAGTCCAGGGAGTCTGGAGCTCTCCACGAACGCCAATAATTGGCATTGTCTTTGCCAAATCTTCAGCAGGACCGATAATAACTCCGCCGGCATGCCGACCGATAGAGCGATTTTGCATAAAGAGAGCTTCGATATGGTCTTTTACCTTTGGATATTTTTCCATAAAGGTACGATAACCCTTAGAATATTGCATGCAGTCTTCGTGCTTGAGAACAAATACAGACTTCTCAGTGTTTTCATCGCGTGCTTGCGCCATAACTTCGTCCTGGAGTGGACCGGTCATCTTGTTAACTTCAGCAAAGTCAATCTGGTAGAACTTAGCAATGTCCTTAACGAGTGATTTAAGTTTTAAAGTATTAAAATTAGAAACTGGAATAACAGACTCAAACCCATAAAGATCACGAGCTGCATTAATAAGTGCATCTCGGTCACCTGCATCGGAGTCAATGTCTGGCCAGCTTGTATTATGTGTCAATACAAAGTCGCTGTCTTTGTCTTGAGAAACAAAAAATGTATGGTCACCCTCTACTTCGATATCAATCATGTGTTTGTTGTAAGGAACAAACTCTATTTCTTCAATTTCTATTAACGCTTGAGACAATTTAACTCCTTTTATTTTATTTTAACACATAATTGAAGTATTTACACATTTAAGTCATTAACGAGATACTTAAATATATATGTGTTGCAAACATAGTATAATTATTTTGAGGTTGAAATGAGCATTACTTGTCCCGTTTGTAAAAAAATACTTAAATCAGAAAAAGGTTTATCAGTTCATTCAAAAAAAGAACACAAAATTTCATCCGAAGATTTATATCTTTTAATTAATCCACATGCTTCAAAAACCTGTGGCTGTGGTGAAGATCTTAAGTTTATTAGTCTAAAGAATGGATTTAAGAATATTTGTGGTAAGTGTAGTAGAAAAAAAGCATATCAAAACAACAAGTATGTCCCGTGGAACAAGGGTAAATCAAAAGAGACGTCTGTAAAGATGAGACTTGCAAGTGAGTCTATGAAAAAATTCTACAAAGAAAACGGTCATCATGCTGCAGGCAAAACAAAAGAAAATACTCAATATGTAAAAGACAATTGTGAGAAAATATCTCTTTCACTTAAGGAGTTTTATTCTCACAACAAACACTGGTCATCTGGTGAAACAGCATTGACGAACAAATCAATTGCAATTCGCTCTAAAAAATCTGGAATTTCTCAAAGAGGAAAAACACTTTCTAAATTACATAAAATTGCTTTATCAAATGCAAAGCTTCTTAAAAATGAAGACGTCAAAGAAAGATTAAAAAAATATAATTTTAATTTACTCTCAGAATATACTGGAAACCAAGAAATAATAACTGTCGAGTGCATAGAATGCAAAAATAAATCAGAAAAAACTTTGCATTCTATTATGTACGGAAGTAAATGTTATACTTGTTTTCCACCGTGGCAGTCTGGTGCAAGCAAATGGCAACTTGAAATTAATGATTTTATAAAGACTCTCGGATTTAAAACAAAAGTCGATGATAGATCTGTTCTTGATGGAAAAGAAATTGACATACTTGTAGAAAATAAAAATTTTGGAATTGAATGTGAAGGTTTGTATTGGCATAGTGAAGCTTCTGGTAGATGCAATCCTAACAAACCTGAAATGAAAAGAATTCTTGCAAAACAAAAAAATATTGAACTTTGGTTTCTATTTCAAGACGAATGGGAATTTAAGCAAAATATTGTCAAGTCTATGATTGCGCATAAACTAGCTGACAAAAACATCAAAAAAATTCATGGTAGAAAATGCAAAGTCGAATATTGTGAGCCAATTGAGTTAAAAGACTTTATTGTTAACACGCATATCGACGGTTATGTCCCAGCGAATTTTGGAATTAAAATCATGTATAAAGATGAAATAGTAGGTGCATGCACGCTTAGATGGAAAAGGAACTCTAAAAGAAAGGTCTTAGAGATTGCTAGAATGTCTTTTGCTTTGAATACACACGTCAATGGTGGTGTATCAAAAATAATCTCTAGGGCAAAAAAAATTGCTAAAGAAAATCATGCCAATTCTCTTTTTACATATTCAGACAACAGAATTGGTGGGTATTGTTACAAATCATTTATGACATTTAAGGGTGAGACTGCTAAAAGATTTTGGTGGACAAACTTCAGTGAAAGATTTGATAGATTTAGATTTAAAGCAGATAAAGCTAGAGGCCTAACAGAAAAAGACGTTGCTAAAAAAGCTAACGTCTCTAAGATCTACGGATGTACAAATTCAATTTTTGAAGTCTTGCTTTAAAAGATAGTAATCATTTTCCTTTAATTTGATTTGAATTACCAGGAGTGTATTTTCTATCTTTTATAACCAGCCCAGTATAAATAATAACTTCGCCGCTAGAAGATTCTTCAATAAGAGGCTCTGAATATTCATCTTTATTCATTGCTTTTAAGACTGAATAGAGTGGATGATTTTTGTTTATTTTCAACATTTTACTTCCATATTTTTGATTAACTTATCACCTTTTTGAAGGTGGCATGCCATGACTTCAATCTGCTTTCCGCTTCTATTGATAACCCATCGATGATTAGGTGAACAAATAATTTCTTGACCGGCAAACTTAACTCTAACTGCCATATCATGAACTGCTTCATCTTTATCAATAACAGCCTTAAATTCGCCAGTATGTGTAAGTACTCTCTCACCCTCGACAAGATCTTTGATCGTTTTCTTTCCACTTTCAGTAATAACATAAGTAGAAGGATCTACACAACGGTGACGACCAAGGAAACGCTCCCAAAGAAGATCGTATTTAAGTGGGTCAACCTGTGTGATACCAAGAAGATAATTTACAAGAGAGCCCCCTCCGGAGCCGCGAGCAGCACCAAATAATGTGTGGTCTGCGGCTTTGTGAAATACTTCATTCATAACGAGGAAGTAGTTTTCAAAGCCAAGAAACTTGATATCAGCCAGCTCCATTTTGGCGCGTTCAACGTATTCTTCTTTGGTGTGAAGATTTTCTTTAACTAGCGCTTGCTTAACTTTCTGCGCCAGCTGTTGAAAAGCCGTTTGGTCAGGTGTGTTAAAATCAGGTAGCTTAACACTAGTATCAATCCAGCAATCATCACACTTTTCCCAAGCGATGTCATGAGTGCGTTCGATTGAATCTTTAACGATGTTTTCGTATCCCTTATACGTCTCTTCGTACTCGTCATAATGTCTGGTAAACTCATCCCACATTTGCTGTGCATTCTTTGGATAAAGTTCACATTTAAGATCTTCAAATTCTGGAAGCGGCGAAGGATCATTTCCCATCCATCCTAACTTTTTATATAGCTCCCGAGCTTCCCATTTATCTGGATTATAATAGTGAGAATCAGGAGTTGAAATCAACTTGATACCTGTTTCATCAGCGTGACGAAGAAGATGATGATTGACAAGATGCTGCTGCTTGAGTCGATTAAACTGCAACTCAAGATAGAAGTTTTCTTCTCCTACAGCATCAACAAAGCGATCAGACAGCTGCATGAGTTCAGCTTGAATTTCGGCGTCCGATTTGCCTAATGCATTTCCGCGCATAATTCGATTAGAGAAGATACCTCCGAGACAATTGTGAACAAGAATATTATTAGCATAGAAATTATGATTATCTTCTACAGTAATATCGTAGACGTCAATTGTTTCATCAATTTCTTCAATTGAAGCGATCTGGATCCAGTTTGACTTTATTTCTTTCATATAGTTAACCTTTTATTTTATTTTAAAATACATTTAAGAATATTGCACAAATTATCTAATTCGTTTTCCCAAACAACAATGTAGTCATATCCTCGTCTTAAAGCAACTTTCTCTTTAAATTTGTCTGCTTCCCAAATTTCTTTTGCTGTAATTTTATCAACTCGCCCGGGAAAATTTACAAAATCATCTTTTTCAAAAAGAGAAGGATGTGCATGCCAAAAAAGACCGTTAACTTCGATTACTGTATTGCCAACCAAGAAGTCATATGAGTAAAATCTTTTATTGTAGATTTTTTCGTCATCATTCAGCGAGACTTTAAACTGTTTTGAATATGATATCTTGTTTTCTTTGAGAAATTTCTCAACGTCTTTTTCAACGTTCGATGTTTGACATTTTTTAATTGTAGCATGGGCACCTAAAACTTTGTAAAAAGTTGCTTTTTCAATTGCTTCTTTTTTAGAGAATCCCTTTTTCAAATAGAATTCTTTACAAAAGGGAGATATTGATCGCTTGTAAACTTTTAGTCTTTCTAGCGCCTGTGCATAAGTCAAGTTTTCTTTTTTCATCCAATACTCAGCAGTGTACTGTATGTTGTATGTTTTATTCTTTTTTCTTACCTTGACAGTTTTTTCTTGACCTTTGCGAGAAGAAGCAAGTAAATCTCTTTCAATCTTCTTCATAGATGTACCTTTTGGATAATCGAACTGTTTTCGAAAAGCTGTTGAGGTTCTTTGATTATCTTTGTGCAATGTTAGACTGTAATACTTACAAAAAGATCTAAATCTAGATACGTTGATCTCATTTAAAGTAACGTCTTTTTGCAAGTCTGGATAGTCTCTTTCAATCATTTTCAAAAACATCTTATGAGAGTACTTTTTATCAAAGTATAATTGTATTGTGTTTGTATCAAAACCGTACTTCTTAAAGATGTTTTCTATATTTTGGTTTCTTTCTGCAGTTTTTTTATTTCTTTTTTCCATGTTATATTTAAACAAAACGCCTCCTAAGTAAAAAATAAATATGTCCTAAGCGGCGTTTTGTCTAAAAATTAGAGATTCAAAGAAAGTATCTTGTCAGATTTTGACAAATCTCTTGCTTCTTTCCACCCAGTGTCTGTCAGCACTTTGTGATCAGGCGTAAGCTTAATTACATTACCATTAGTATCTGTCATTTTCATAAGCTTTGCATTCTTTCTTGTCTTGTCACCCCAGACAACTTTCTTAAACTCATTCTTATGTTGTTTTTCATTATAAGAAAGAATAAAAATTTCTTCATCAAAGCTTTCGTTGTTGATTTTATCTACCAGTTCTTTGATAGTGATTTTCCCAATCGATGTTTGAACTAGTGTATCTGGGTGTAGACAAGCTGTCGATACATTAAGACCCTTTCCATGTTGCTTGAGAAGATCGAAGTCAATGCGGGGATATCGATAGAATCCCTCTGTGTACGCACGTTTGATCAGAGTGAACAAATTGCCTAAACCTTCACGGTTTTGTGCAGTGATCACCAGATGATAACGTCGTTTCCATTCGTCTTTTGCGACATCAACGGTTTTAGTCTCGTCTTCGTTTTCGATAACGTGACCTGCATCGCCATCCTCCTTAAGTGCCTTTTTCTTTGCAAGCGCACGATCGATTTTTGCCTGTTCGTAGTCTTCTTTCCATCCAGCAAGAGAAGGAACAAAATAAAACTCGCAGCCATAAATCTGTCGATATTTGCGTCCACTCTTTTGAATTTTAGTGGCGTGCTTGTGAGCGTGTGCTAGACCACTGCCGTTTCCGTGATCTGTCAAACCCCATGCATCCATGCCATTTTCTAGCACGAAATCAATGTGATCCTTAGGGTAACCTAGTCCATCGAATACAGATTATTAGGAGAACCCTGTGTGCCCATGAAGCCCAACGAAACGAGTCGGAGGAGCAATCATAGACACAGGGTTCTCGGAACTCCTTTTTGTCATTATTTACCTTCCCAGTTAATTAAGTTTTTATATTTACTTCTTAGTAGCTGATATATTTTACCATCTACTAACTCAATTTTGCACTCTTTATTTTCTAATTTAAAATTTTGAAACTTTTCAAAAGCCTCTCCGAGCCATCTTCCTTTTATTTCGTAGTACTCATTATACTCCTAAAAAGAAACCTCACACTTATTATAAAATGTGAGGCTTAAGTTTACACTCTATGTAATTCTAATAAAAGTCTGTTAAGTCGATGCCTTTCTCTTTTGCTTCATCGAGATGAACAAGTGGATCATAGCCTTCACTTTCTCGAATTTCTCTAATTGTTCTACGAATACCTTCTTCAAGAGAGATCTTCGGCTTCCATCCAGACATAGCTCTAAACTTTTTTGAAGATAGACGATGGTTACCGAGGTAGTCAGTCTCTGGATGCCAGGTTAAAACATCTGAAGAAGTTCCAGTCTCTTCTTGAAGAATACTCGAGACCATTTCCATGATCTGTCCTGTGTTCATAGGTGTCTCAGCAGCGACGTTCCATTCATCGTTCCACAATTTCTGTTTAATAGCAGTCAAGACTGCATCACAGTAATCGTCAACATGCATGTAGTCCTTCACCTTTTCTTGATTCAAAAACATATCAATGCCACCTTTCTGGTTCAGGCTTCCGTAAACAGTCTTTGCTATAAGCGAATTCATGTCTCCCTCACCCCCGTAAGCAAAGAGAGGTCGGACAATCATCCACTTGTCACCTGTTTGACTTTTAACAATATCTTCTGCACATAACTTCTGACACCCGTAGAGCGTAGTAGGCCCTTTTGTTGATGTCTCTGTTATATCAATTTCTTGATACTTGGCGACGTCATAGATAACAGTTGTACCCATGTAGCAAACAGGGATTCCTAAACCTTTTGCCGCTCTGCAAATGTTATAAGTACCAGCAACATTGGTCAATGTTGCTTCACTTGCGTTAAGTGCAACGACATCTGTTCCAACAACTGCAGCATTGTGAATTACAACATCAACTTCAGTACGATAAAAAAACTCTTTCCAAACATCAATATTATTTTGATGCACACAAAGTTCGCCTGTTTTGTGAAAGATTAGATTAATGTCATCTGGTGATTCAAACTCTTTATTTGAAGATATGTGATTGAAACCAAATTCTTGTAATTTTTTGACTAGGTTTCTTCCAATAAAACCTTTTTCGCCTGTTATAAATATGTTCATTTTTTCTCCTTGTTAGGTATTATAAAATACTTGTTAGGTATTATAAAATAAACGTATTATTTTTTCATATAAAATTTCCTATTGTTCTCTTAGTGCATCTTTAAGTTCTTTTGTAAAGATAACATCTCTAGCAGTTTGATATACAGTTGCTAAAGCGTCTTGATCTTCTAGGCCTTTTGCATAAGCATCAATTAAATTGGTCGGCGCTCTTAATGCACCTGGTTGAAGAGTGCCTGACTGTATTCTTTGAGCAACTTCTTGATTTATTTTAAAAGAGTCTTTTATAATTTCTTCATCATTAGAAAACCACTCTAATACTGATTTATTTTTATGTCTAGAAAAAATAGGCCAGTTATTAAATATGCGTTGCTGATCTGTACTAAGATAATTTTCTGCGTAATCACCTAGAGACATTTTCAATACATCTTGCCTGGCAGAAACTTCTGTGTCACCTGCTTCTAAATTATCCGTACTGAGTGCTGGGGGAGGATCCATTGTAAAAATCTTTCCTATTGTTTTTGGCTCTGGGCCTGAAACAACTCTGTATTTATTACCCTCCTTATTGTACGTAAAAGGGTCGCCATTTCCATTTGTTAATTCACCTACTGCATATAGTTTTTCAGAAGCCCCTATCTTTGAACCTTTCCATACATACTGTGGCTTTGTTTTATATTTAGAAGTAACACTTAAAGCTTTTATAAGTTTTTTAGTATCTTCTAAAGCAACTATAATTGCTTCTGGGTACTGTCTTGACGCCATCGTTCCTTTTACTGCTATAGCACCCTGCCTAGTTGATGTTATTGCTTCTAAAATTATTTGTCTAAGTATTTTTCTTTTTACACGCATAAAAGCCTCTCCAAAATTAAAAATCTCCTCGAGATTAAATATCTCGAGGAGAAAGTTATTTCATGACTTAATTTTAAGCTATTCTATCTTGCCTTGATAGCGTCTTTCAAGAACAGCCTCTCCTTCGTCAATGCAGCGCTGAAGATATGCATGCAAATCTTCTAGTGATGTGCATACAGCTTCGCCGCTTGCAGCAAGCATTAGATTAAACTGCGCACCTGGAGGAAGACCTGCACAGAAATAAACAATAGGTTTGTTTAGTTTATGAAAGTAGCCTGCTTCAAAAATGCTGCCCATATCTTTATTACGAGTATTGCAAAGCATCCAGTCACACTCTTCCATACCTCGAATATTCCCATTAAAGACTTCATCTTGAAAATTAACAGTAGAATCAGGCGAGCAAAGGTTTTCGTCTTTTGGTGAAAAATAACCAAGCCCAAGAGATTCTAGAGTAGCTTTAATATTTTCAAGTTCTTCAAGCCACTCAGGTGAAAACCATCCACTTGCAATGTAACATCTATTCATAGTCATCAGTTTCTCCCCATAAAAGTATTGTAGTTGTTGCGCATCTCATCAATTTCTTCCATTGATGCATTCCAAAGCTGTTCAAAGACAGTAGACGTGCCAGGATTGTTTGTGCCGTTAATTTCTTCACGTCGTGCTTGGTAAATTGTGTCATCTGGATGAAACTCAAAGATATCGTTCTTAGGTTCTGGCCAGTAAAGGTTTGTGCCTCGTGAAGTAAACTCATCACCAACCTGCACACGGAATGTCTTGACATAGTGCATGTCAGGCTTTGTAAAGTCAATAGCTGTAGAAGCTTCTGGAAGAACACGAATTAGCTCACGTGCCATGTATGCAGCAAGAATATTATCAGCAGCTGGCTGAATCTGTCGGTCTTGTCGCTGGCGAATAAATCCAAGCAAATCCTTAAGATTCATACGCATAAGATATAAATAAGTCATGCATTTTGGAAGAATCATGCGTGCATCCATCATTGATACGTCTTTTGAGTCAGTCATATCGGCATAGAGCTGCTTTGAATCACGTACAATTTGCATGTAACGCTCAAGAAACTCAGGTGAGTTTTCTACAGCTTCTGGAATAACAGCATCATCATCGCGAAGATCACGATCTCCGGTACACTGTGCAGCAAAAGAACCAGCGCGGTGGCGTATGATATGTGTTACTTCCTGAAAAGAAAGACCACTTAGTTTAAATGTGAAACCAAGACACTCCATTGGAGTCGGCAATGCACGAAAATTTAGAACATCTTCAAGATTCTGTGAAAGTTCTTGCATTGAAGTTGTTGATGGATTAGTCTCATCATGATGATCAGCCCAAGTTGCCTTTACATACTGCCATGCAACATTAAGAGCTTGTGATCGTGTTGGGTGGTCCACTAGTTCAACATTAAGTGCACGCAAGTTATTTGCAAAAGTTGTTCTTGGTGCTTGACCAAATTTTAGTTCCATTGGAAGATTAACAGGTACTAGATTTTTATTAACTGGCATTATTTTCCTCACTTAGTAGTTCGTTAAAGTTATTGTAGAAAGTAATATTTTCGCTTTCAATACTCTTATTATAGCTCTTTAATGGTACTTTTACACTTATGCCATGCCCTGCGTATTCCATAGCATGTTTAGGAGAATCATCAATTGCAAAAGCAATAGCTCCTGAGTCGTAGTACTCCGAATTCATACACCATCTTAATTTTTCAGGTGAAAAATCAACTCTGTCAAAAGGAATGTTACTGAGCCCTAACCAATAATAAGTATCATAAAAGATCTTTAGCTCTTCTTTTGGACGTGCTGTTAGTAGCTGAATCCAGTATCCTCTTGACTTCATTTCTTTGAGATACACGTCAGCATCTTCGACAAGCGGAAGTGTTCTAAAGCTTCTTGTATTAACAAAAGATTCAAATACTTTTTCTGGGTTGAGATTTCCTGCTTCTAAAATTTCATTAACAAAAAAGTATTGCTCGCTTTCAGTATTAACATCTAACGAATATGTTTCTTTTAAAAAATTAGCAAAAGTAGACCTGAATTCTATAAGCACATCATCCATATCTACAATGATAACAGGTTGCCCTTCCCAATTTCTTGTATGAATTTTGTGTTCGACATCAAGAAAAATATCTTTTTCAACAAAAGCAGTTTCAACGTCTCGTGGATTGACATTCCACAAATTAAGCATTGACATGACATATCTTAATACGTCAATTGAAGAATAGATTAAATCATCTTCGTGTGGGACATCATTCGTAGCTCTCATTTTTTCAATCATCTTATTGATCGAGTTATATGAGTTAAGAGCTAAGTCTCTACTAATGTTTCTCTTGTCTTCTTTAGATAATGAGTCGCCAAACTTTTTATTATTGTAGTCAGCTTGTGACTTCATCATTTTAACAAAATCCACTAATAACCTTCCTTT
>JAEORY010000095.1 GCA_016840645.1 Candidatus Borrarchaeota archaeon
ATAAAAGTGCCCATGGAACACCTGGGAGTCCAATTGCTAAGATAGAAAGCAATAGAATGTCTCTCCACTCTGTTGTAGTTAGCTTGGGAAGTATATTAAGCACTACTGGATCAGTGAAAAACTCATAACGAGTATCGTTCTCATCCATAAATGTAATCTTTGCCCCAGGTAATGTATAATTTCCAGATTTCTCGGGACGAAGGACATAATACGCGGAAACATTCTGTTTAACACCTAGTTCAATTCCGTCGACAAGACTTAAATTGCCTGGATCTATTTCTGTAAAGCTCCAGAAAGGAAGAGCTGCTTCTGTTATTGCAAGATCAAAGATCGTTTCATTTACGCTTTCAGGGTTCTTGATTTCAACCGTAACTGTTACATTGGAGTCGACAAAAGTTTCTTTCGGCTTAACAGTTTTCGTTACGTTCAGAAAATCCTTTCCACTTAGCACTTCCTCCTCTTGGCCAGCTACCAATTCAATATTTTGCATTGGTGTTATAGGAATCGTAAAACACAACATTACTATGAAAAATAGTGCCCACTTATGTCTCACTTTATGCACCTTTCATTAAACTTCTGGAGAACCAGTTTCATGAATCACTACTTAAATCTTTGGAGTGGTTACTGTGACTAAGCAAATTTTTCTTTTAAAGGTTTATACCCCTATAAAGGTGTGAGGGGGCTGAACTTTTCAATTCAATGCGTTAATAAGAAACATTAAATATGTGGTATAACTTAATCTCTGCAATAGATCAATCAAATTAAGCAACAAATGAATTCAAAAATGAATTTGTTGGGTGATGTTTCTATGAATAGGTTTGAACATAAATTTTGGGCATGCATAGCCTTTACAATTGTGTTTCTAGTGTATTTTTTCTTCGGTACTGGAGCCATTAGATTGGCGGCCATAAATGCGTCAGTTCTTGGATATTTGGTAGTTATCGCGGCTTCACACGCCCCTGACGTGGATCTCGACTTTGGTATTCGGTATCATCGATCTCCAATCACTCATTCTCCTCTAATCCCCGCTGTATTATTCGTATTTTATTTTTTGACGAGTTTTGAGTTCGGGGTTTTGTTTCTTTTAGCCGCCTTCTTCATCGGTTATAGCTCGCATCTTTTCCTCGATTTGATTCCACCTACAGGATCAGCCTTTGGATCTCGCGTTTCAAAATGGTTTGAACAACGGTTGAAAGGTGGAGCCCCTGGAGACATTCGCGGAATACCAGAAAAATATGAGAGAAATTGGCTGAAGATATCAGGGATTATCGTAGCAATTTTCTTTGTACTTACCTTATTACTGGCTCATCAGTTTATACCGACTATTCCTATCTAAGTTCTACTGAATATTCATTAGTTGTACATAACAACGGTGGTGTGTATGAGTGAAAAAGGGTTTAATCAACCCGCCCATTTTTTAAATTCCGCAGAATTTTGTCTAAAGAACAATGACCCCACGGGTGCGGTCGATAACTATATTCGGGCTGCATCAGCCTATTATCAGGATTTACAAGAATATAAAAATGCTGCAAAATACTATTCATCAGCTTTGCGGATAATTGAGCAAGAAACTTCAGACACTGCAATGTTAGATAGCGGAGAACTCTTAAATTTGTATAAATTACTCCTTGCAAAGAATGCGTGTCTTCTTAACTTAGGCCTCATCCATATCTTGCTTCAGAAGCCCTCCTTAGCAAAAATATTCTTCATTGAAAGTCATAAGCCACTTAACATGGCAAATTCAATATTAAAAGATCACAAAGATTATTTCTCTAATTTAATTGATCCTCAAATAAAAGATATTGTAGGTATAACACCACTTCAATCAGAACTGCTAACATTTGGCTTTAGTTCATCTGTCTTCTCTTTTTTTAGCTCCATATTGGATAATGATGCTGAAAGGATTACAGAGTATCTAACTAGACTCAAAAAGTTAGAAGAGCTTTTCGTATCTGATTATTTTGAATCAAATGATAATTCGTTTTTTACTCTACTAGAGAAACTTTCTGAAAGTATTTCAGAAAAAAATCTAAGTGTATTCAATAAAACTAGGGCTATATTGGAAGGCTTTTACTTTAATCGCCACACTAGTTCCGTAGCTGATACAGAAAACCAAATCCGTATTACTTTACTTGATAGCTTTCTTATTGCTTTTGAAGATGAACTCATGAAGGTTTTCGAGTCTCTAGAAAAATTATTTTCGACCAAACCTGATGAGAATTAATCGCCTGATAGGCGAAATATTGAAAAATTCAGTGATAATGTGAATCTCTACTCAAGTTGTTAACTATTTATCGATCGATTAACATGCATTTTGAGGGATTCTGTCAATCACCCCCTAACAAGTTAGGGGGCTTGTTCCGTGAGGGGCGAGAGTAATTGGTTGATTAGCCTAAGAGAGGTCAGGTATATGACTATATCTAAGTTATCAGGAGAGTTAAAGAACACACCAAGGGATGCTTCTCTAGTCCCTTGCTCTGTAAACGGTGGTTTAAACAGAGAGGAAACTCTCAGTGATCACCGTAGAGTACTGACTGATAACCTTGGCGAAGAGAACCGACCTCCTGTAACGCACGTTAAAGGAGGAGATAGGACTTGAGAGTACCTATCTACGTGTTGAACATCAGGGGGCAACCCCTCATGCCTACAACACAACATAACGGCAAGCAGTTGTTAAAAGAAGGAAAGGCTACAGTTGTAAAACGGTGTCCTTTCACTATTCAGTTGAACTATGCCACTGGAGAGGCTACACAACTGATTAAATTAGGAATGGATATAGGATTTACGAATATTGGATTTAGCGCCAAGACTGACAAACTAGAAGTCATCAGTGGGACGTTGCGCTTGCGAAAGGATGTGTCTAAAAAGCTAGAGGAAAAACGGATATATCGTAGAACTCGCAGAGGCAGATTAGGGCATAGACCACCACGATTTAATAATCGTACGCGTCCTGAAGAGTGGTTAGCTCCTAGTACTCAGCATAGGCAGGATTCACATATTCGATTAGTTGAAATACTTGAAACGCTACTCCCTATATCCTACAAAAGGGTGGAGGTGGCGAATTTCGACACACAGAAAATGCAGTACCCAGAAATTACAGGAGTAGCATATCAGCAGGGCACACTTCAAGGCTACGAAGTGAGAGAATATCTATTAGAGAAATGGGGGCGAAAGTGCTCCTATTGTGGTAAAACAAACATCCCTTTAGAAGTCGAGCATATCGTCCCGAAAAGTAGAGGTGGGACAGATCGCATGTCGAATTTGACGATCTCATGTAGGAAATGTAACCTTGAAAAAGGCACTCAGACCGCCGAGGAGTTTGGGTATCCAAACCTCCAGCACCAGGCAAAACAACTGCTTAAAGCACCATCAGGTCTGAATACTATTCGCCAGAGGATAGTAGAACAGTTAGGTGCAGAACATACGTACGGATACGTCACTAAATACCAGCGTAACAAGTTAGGGCTGGAAAAGTCTCATGTTAATGATGCGTTTGTTATTGCTGGAGGAGGAACGGATCAAGAACGTTGCCGACCGTATGAGGTGATGCAAGTGAGACGCAATAATCGTTCTCTACAGACGAATAGAAAGGGTTATAAGAGAGCTATTAGAAAAAATCACTATGCCCTACAACCGTATGATCTTGTGAAGTATAACAATAGATTGTATAGAATAAAAGGAGTCCATTGTTACGGAAAGCGAGTTATTTTGGAAAATCCTAAAGGAAAAAATCCAAGTGTTGCAATTAAAAAAATAGAGTTGATTAAATATGGAAAAGGGCTATTATTTACCTTCAAAAACACTTAATGAGCGCAATTCCTCCCCCCAACAAGTTGGGGGGTCTCCTTGCGGTGGTAATTATGAAAGAATGGAATGACCTTATTAACAATTTATCAAAAAACTATTCACAACTCTATCATCAAGGTATCACACATTCAGCTCTTAGAACACTCCAAACACTAACAAATCGCACAAGAAGTATGACTAATTTTTTGCGAGGAAAAGTAAATGAACAAATAATAAATCAAATTGAGGCATTTGCAGAATATCTTGGTTGGATATCCCAAGAAGTTCCTCAAGATTCCAATTTGGTTTCCTATCTATATTGGACGTTGAATCAGCTTATTTCTCTTCTTACAAGGGTTGTTTATACGACAAATTTCGGCTATCGACGAGATAGGCGCTATTTCCCATTTATTTTCATATTTTGGCGACCCTGGGGAGGTTGGTGGTGTGGATGGAGTATTTTCTATTTATTGCGACTATCAAATTATAGACTATCTAGATTAATGGGGACAAGTATTCGAAGAGGTACAGTTGACCCGAAAATAGTCCCGTTTTTGCAGTATTTGTCCTCTCAGACCCAATTTATCTTGAAAGGTATCCCAAAAGAACTTTCTGAACTTCTAGACACAAATCTTACCGAACGTATAGTTGCTCAATCACAAGAAATTGCATCAACAGTCGAAAAAATTTCAAAAGATCTGAAAATTCCAGAAGGACTTAACCTCCAAAATATAGACACGTTATTTGGTCAAATTAATACAAGCATTGACCAAATGACTCAGCAGATTAGTCCTTGGCTAATCAATTCATTTTCAGAGATTGCAGATTCCGTCCAAAGCCTGATTAAAGAAGCAAAGAATGCAGGATCAATTCTACCAGAAGCTGCATATCAATTAAAATCAATTATTCCAGAAGCTGAGTCTATTTATGTGAATATCTCTCAAACGCTTCGTGAAAAAATTGGAGAACAATCCCTCGATAGAATACATGAAAATTTAACAAAAGTTGCAGATGTAACTAATTCGATTTTCACTCAAATCGAGGGAAAACTTGCTAGCATCCCCGTTCAAAGACTTGAAGAATTAACTCCAGCATTAACTCAATTAGGCTCAGTAAGCGGTGAACTTCTTGGTAAAATGAAGATAGATCCAAAAATACTTAGCAAAATGGGTACTACACTTCAAAAAGGTAAAATCCCAGCAATTACACAATGGGTATTACCAGGAGTTTCATCGGTTGAGATTGGCTCAAAACTCTTAAAAACTACTGATGCTGCAGCGTTAGTTAAAAAAATAGACCCTTCAAAACTTGCAGTAGTCCATAAGATGACTAGGCAAACTGCCAATTTTGGTTCAGGCCTAAAAGAAGCTGCAAAGATCTTAGCAAAGATATTACAAGGTTTTAGATTCTAAATACATTTCCTTTTTATTTACAAGATTAGGCATAATAAACGGAACTTTCACTGTCTAATAAATGTTGCTTTAGCGTCTCAATAAATATAGTACTTGATAAAACACCAGATGCCAACAGTTTATTTGCTTGAAAGTATGTTTTTGCTTTTAATTCTGCCACTTCATAGGAATAAAGGGGTAGGATCCCCCAAAAATTCCCTCCCTCATCATGAAGTGCATAAATTAAACCCACGAATTGACTTTGTTTAATCTTGTTTTCATTTACTATTTGTGTTGACGTTTTCTTGTCACTTAAGGTTTTAATGTAAATAAGCTTATTGTACGAGTCTATACTTGTATTAATTGCATGAAAATAAGCTTTTTCATTAATATAGTTGTGCATAGAGGGCAACATTACGTAAACTAAATCAACACGCAGATCTTCCTTCTCTCTATTTTGAAATATAGTTTTTGAGAGATTCATATTACTCGCACTTGCTTCAACATGCTTTATCAAGGAGTGAGCAATATTAATGAGAGGCTGCTTTTTTCTACGAAGTTGAGCTCCTGTTTGATCGTTTTTTGCAAGTTCAAGAAATCTCTCAAAAAGATGGATACAATAGCTTGAAGCATAACTATCGACAATTTGACGATATGCCGAAACATTTTGTAAACGAGCCATCTCTAAAAACGATTCAGCGCCTATGAGGAACCTAACAGCATACATAATCCATTCAATTCCTTTAGAAGTAGTAATCTCATCAATAACTTGATCTATCAATAACTTTGATCGATTCACAGCTTGCTTTGCTTCATTAAATTTATTATCGAAGAAAACTTTGTCAGATCTAAGATCCTGATTCATAAGAAACGCTTTTATGGCCTCTAACTCAGGTTTGTACTTTATTGTTTCGTGAATTTGCGAGAGATATTTATCTTTTAGATCAATAACAGTGTCATATGCTTTGTTTATCCTTGCATAAGCATCCCTTAGATGGGGAGGAGTAGTAGGACGAATTATTGATTGCAATTCGTCTAATAATTCTTGGGTTTCATTTAATTTATCCTGCACAAAAGGAGACAATAGCGTTACTAATCCTTCTGGATATAGAGTTTCGGTTTCTATTTCAATCCCCTCAATTTAAGTTATAATAAAATTAACCTAATTGACTTGTTTTATAAAAAGTAATATAGTGACATTTTGAATCACTATTGAGAATAACAAAAATAGAGTAAGAGATTAGAGAAATTAAGCGGAGACGATTTAAGATCTATTGGAAAAATTGAGGAAGTAATTCCAGATATACATGACTACCTCACTGACAGATGCGGCTTCCCGTTGCAGAAGTTAAATGTTACTCTTATCTTTCACATAAGGGCATGAAGAACAAACAAAAACTTTCTTCAGTCTTTGTTCTTTATTTACCCAAACTCTAAGATATAACGGGTCTCCACATTGTGGGCAAAACATATGCTGAATTTCACACGTTTCAACTACCATTTCTATTTTCACCTTTTGTTCAACAACAATTGAATAATTAATATTATGAAAACCAATAATAAAAGGAGTGAGAGAGGGGTCAATGAAAGTAATCGATGAATAATAGACGAGTTTAGAAGAGAATATGATGTCTACTTATGGTTAAGAAAGTAGATAGTTAAAGAGATCAGTGTAGATTTGTCTATGAAATAATAATAATTGCGTGAAATTGACCTTTCATGCAAGTTTAAATTTTGCTCATATCTGAGGGACTTTACGACCCTTTCTGCAGAGGAATACTGAGATAATCATTGCAACAGATGATTGTGTAGCTAAAAAAGTCACATTTCAAAGAACATGTATTCTTGTGTGTGTCAAGTCAAGTATCATCTATCATTCCTGATATGACCAAATCTATTGGATTATACTTATTAACAACTTTTTTACATAAAGGAAGCTAAGAATTATTTAAAACTATTATAGAGAAGAGGTTGTATATATGGACCTAGAAACAGTGCTTGAGATTATTAGGGAAAAGAATATCGAAAGCGTACGATTTCAGATCTGTGATTTAAATGGAATTATGAGGGGTCGAGCTGCGATCCTTGACAATATCGGAAAAGCATTGGATCACGGATTACAAATGAATATGGGAACGATGGATTTTACTTCTTTTGATCAATTTGCTTTCGGACATAAATATGGCGTACAATCTGAAGATTTTACATTTAAAGCGGATCTTGATACATTTGCTGTGCTACCCTACGCGCCAAAATCAGCTAGAGTTTTTTGTGACCTATACACCCACGATGGAAAGGAATGGGAATGCTGTCCTCGATTAATGCTGAAGAGACTCGTTAAACGCTATAATGAACTAGGGTTCTTTCCACAAATAGGATTTGAAACAGAATATTATATTCTTGAAGAATACGAAGATGGTTCTATCGCGCCCGCAAATTATGCTGAAAAGGAAGGCCATGGAATGATTTTTGCGATGTCAGGACAGGATGAATGGGAAGAGTACTATAGAACCTATTGCAAGACGCTTGCTCAGATGGGTATAGAGGCTACTGTAGTAACAAAAGAAGGAGGCCCCGCACAGATGGAAGTTAATATAAGCCATTATTCTCCTATTGAAACTGCAGACAATCAAATTACTTTTATGGAGGTTGCACGTGAACTTGCACGACAATTCGGTTATCGCGCTACATTTTTGCCCAAACCTTTTCAGCATTTATTTGGTTCAGGTATGCATGTACATCTCTCAATTTACGATTTAGATGGCCAAAACTTGTTTTACGAGCCAAATGATCCGAAAGGACATAATCTTTCCGAAATAATGTACTATTACATTGAGGGGATTCTAAAGCATGCTAATGCCATCACTGCAGTTGGTGCATGCACTGTAAATTCTTACAAACGCCTTGTACCAAATGTATGGGCACCTATAAACAATACGTGGGGATTTAATAATAGATCTACCCTAATTCGTATCCCTCTAGACGCGAAAAAGCATGATACGCGTCTTGAATTCAGAAGTCCAGACCCTGCATGTAATGCATACTTAGTCCTTGCTGCAATACTAGCCTGTGGGTTAAAGGGTATTGAAGAAAAGATCGAACCTCCAGAGCCCATTCAGGAAGATGTATGTTCCCTAAGTGAAGATGAACTCGCCCTTCGAGGAGCAAAAATGCTTCCAAGGACACTGTTCGAAGCCTTAGAGGAACTTAAGAAAGACTCACTGATTAAAGAGACTTTTGGCAAGACTATCTTTGATGAGTTTATTAAGATAAAGATGACAGAGTGGATCACTTATCGCGAATATGTCACCGATTGGGAACGTCGAATGTATATGAGAGCGTTTTAGTTCTTTATTTCACCTTTTTGTTATTCCGAAGCTAAAATGAGGTATAGGTATGCAATATTTGAGTGAAAAAATTATTGAGTATCTTCTCCACTTAATTGATATACCCTCTTTTACATATCCAGATGGACCAAACAAGGCAATTGATTATGTAAACGAAACAATCACTAAAGAAGGAATTCATACCGAAGTGATTGAATCTGGAAAACTTAAGAATCTTATAGTTGAACTTGGAGAGGGTACACTAAACGTTGTCGTAAATACACATCTTGATGTGGTCCCAGAGAGTGAACAGTCAAAATGTAGTGGATATGTTAAAGAGGGAAAAGTCTATGGGCGCGGTTCTGCTGATGCAAAAGGTGCAGCCGCTGTTATGATCCCCTTGATCATCAATCTTGCCAAAAGTGAGATTGCACTTACTAAAAAGGTTATTTTTGAATTTGTTTCGGATGAAGAAGTTAGTGGTGAAAATGGTACTGGTGCTCTAGTGCCAAAATATCCTGCAGACTGGTGCATTTTTGGCGAACCTATGAATGGAAATAGACTTTGTTATGGATCAAAAGCCATTTTTTCTCAAAAATTAACATTCCATGGAATTCCAGGTCATGGAAGCAGACCGTGGGAAGGAAAAAATGCTATCCTTTGCGCTGCAAAGTTCATTTCTAACTTAACATCCCATAAGTTATTTGATTACGAAATGCTAGGAAAAGAAGCAACGACTGTTACACCATCTATTATTCGTGGCGGCACAAAAATCAATCAAATTCCAGAATTATGTGAATTGAAAGTTGATGTTAGGAGACCAGCTACTGTATCTGAAGAGGAGATTCTCGTAGCTTTCGAGGAATCTATAAAAGATATTGATTGTGAAATTCTTAGAGAAATAACATCAAGAATTCCCCCAGTGTACACAGATCCTAATTCTGAATTAGTTCAGATGCTCGTTAAAGAGACCGAAAAGGTGGTAGGCGAAAAGCCAGAACTTTATATCGCAACAGGGAGTTCCGATGCAGTGTTTTATGCCCCAACAGGTGCACAAGTGGTAGAATTTGGACCTCGTGGTAAAAATTGGCATGGTCCCGATGAATATGTTGAAATTCAAGGACTTCTGGACTGGTATACTATCCTTTTCAATTTGCTAACAAATTAATAACTCCATGACCAATCACGATTCTTTATGGGGAAGATTCTTTATTCAACCTAAAATACGATTATTTTTTTAGGTATAAATGGACTGCACAAAGCAATTTAGTGTTATATCAACAGTTTACGGAAGGATACAATTAAAAGAATAGATAATAAATACCATCACAGATTTTGCGTCTATCACAACGTTATAAAACATTTATAGTCTATAATAATTCATTTACAGCAAGTTTTAACATCATTTCAAATTAGGAACTACAAAGCAGTATTTAATTTGCAACAGAGATCACGTGAACTACCCCACCCTGTCGGAAGGGGACTTCCCGCCGATTAAGTTAAACAAAATTTCCACTTCTGTAAAAAGGAGTTTACAAAATGTCAGTAACTAAAATTCTATTTGCTTCGGATAGTCATGGCAGTAAAATGGTTTGGCTCAAATTCTTGAATGCGATTGAAGTATATAAAGTCAATGTCGCTATACTGGGTGGAGATCTTTCAGCAAAAGAAATTCTGCCAATTGTACATAATACAAAATCCAATTCTTATCAAGCAACTCTTTTAGGTAAGAAATATGATGTTAAATCAAAGCAAGAATTGAATGAACTGCAAGAACGGGCTAAGTATTCCGGAATTATACCCTTTATCACTGATAATGAAGAGTTACAAAAAATAACTAACGATCGTGAATATCAACGTAATTTTTTTGAGGATCTAGATGTCGCTTCAGTTCTGGAATGGATAGAAATAGCAAAAAATAGCTCTTTCGAAAAGAATACTAAGTTCATTATAATTCCGGGCAATGATGATAGCAGAAAAATTGATGAAGCATTAAGAAAGGATGATCTTATTTTATATCCAGAACAAGAAATTGAGTTGGATGCCTATCATAAACTAATCAGTTTTGAATATGTAAATCCGACCCCGTGGAATTCCCTAAAAGAACTACCAGAGAAGGAATTAAAGAAGAAATTGATGCAGAAATTTGACTCTGTCAATGATTATGATCATGTTGTAGCTGCAATTCATGCGCCACCTTTTAAATCAGGTCTTGATATTGCTCCGAAACTTGATAAGAAAAAACGGGTAGTTCA
>JAEORY010000096.1 GCA_016840645.1 Candidatus Borrarchaeota archaeon
ATTTAATGATAATATCATAAACCTTTAATTCATTAATAATGAAAAGATTAGTTATTGTAGTTATATCAATTTCGGTTTTCTTCTGCAATACAGAAGCTCAATTAATAATGGATTGTGATGGAAATGTGGGAATTGATGAGAGTTCTCCAGTTAGTACCCTTGCCATCGGTGGACCAGGGGCATCAAACTATAAGGTCAACTCAGTAGGAACAATTGGAGCTTACCACTGCGGTCTTAGAGGAGAAAATCCCACTTCTAGTGGCAATTCCAATTATGGAGTTGTCGGTGGTATCATTTATGGACAGAACTCTGGCAAAGCATTTGGAGTATATGGAGTTGGATGGAAAGGTTCAACGCCGACAGATGGAAGAAGCTATGGTGTTTATGGTTATGCTGGAAATGCCACAAACGGCTACAACTATGGTGCATATGGATATCTGGTAAGTGGTCGCGATGGTGCTGCGGTGTATGGTACATTAAGTGGCGATACTGATGTAGATGGACAATATGCTGGATATTTTAATGGAGACGTTCATATTGAAGGAGATTTAACAGTGGATGGCACCTACCCATCGTCAGATATAAAATTGAAGAAAGATGTCAGGGTGATTGAAGAAGATGTTATATCTAAACTTGAAAGTTTGCAAATCATAAGGTTTAAGAAAAAGCATTATTCGGAATATGAAGAATTGAGTGATACGACAGACAGAATGATAATCGAAGCTGAACTTCAATCAGAAAGATTCACCAAAGACAGAATTGGTCTGATTGCCCAGGAGCTCCAGCTCACCTTTCCAGAGGTAGTAAAGGAAACAAATAGTGGTTATTTGGCTGTGGATTATAACCAACTAATTCCTGTATTGGTGAAAGCAATCACTGAGCAACAGGTTCAAATTGAGGAACTGCAAGCTGCAATTGAATCAGGTGAGGCTCTAAAAGGGGCTGCTGTCAATTCATCAAGTTCAGATCCACTTTCCTCTGATGCTGGCGCATCTGCTCTATATCAAAATGCACCAAATCCATTCACTGAGGAAACCTCAATCAGCTTTAGCTTGAGTGAAACCGTAGAATCAGCCACTCTGTTCATCTATAACATGAGTGGAAAGCAGTTAAAGAGCTATAGTTTGCATGATAGTGGGGATTCCAAAATTCGTATAAACGGTGGCGAGCTTGATGCAGGTATGTACATGTATTCTCTTGTGGCTGACGGTGACCTAATAGGGACCAAGCAAATGATTTTGACAGATTAATTCTCACTCTTTGTTAATTAATTTTAAGGAATATGGAAACAAAAGATATCACTCATTCATTTGCAGCAGAGTGTTTAATAAAATCTAGATATATCTTGTATCTGATAGTCATCCTTTGCTTTTCTGTTCAAAATAGCTACGGCTCAACTGACATAACAGTCCGCCCTTATGAGATCAAGTTTGATCATGATAGTACAAGTCACAATGATGATGCGCTTACAATAAGTGATGAAGAGGGAGATCCAGCTCCTATACCAGAATGGAAGTACAGTCCTTCAAGGAATGATAATATTGCGTACATAAAAAACCAGACTGATCGGAAGATTAAAGTGAAATTCGATAGTAATTGTTCAGATATGCACCTGATTATTAATCTGACTGTTACTACCGGTACTGGAATTGGGGAAGTATGCAACCACGTCATAATGAACTATGAGGATTTACAAGAGATAACATTAACCTTGGATGGTACGATTCCCAGCAGTGTTGACATCCGACAATTCACCTGGAAATGGGAGATATATGCCATTACGAATGAATCAGGTTATTGTTCTGCTTTGAGTACAAACTACACATCACATACTTATTATACCTTACTTGCAGTCCCTCAGGCGCCTATGACGGAACCTTGGTCTAATGTGCTGGATTATGCTTGTGACTGGGCAAGTGGTGAATCAATTGATGTAAATGTTGTTGCAAAGGTTACAGAAGGTGCCTATAATAATTTAGAGGTAGAGTATGATGGAGATTGGTCACATGCATGGGTACCATATTTCGACTTAACAGATATGCTCAGTGATGGCTGGGCAGATTGTCAGGATATGTCAGCTGTAGTACAGGTATTCTCTAACGCATTAGGTATTTCTGGCATTCTTGTAAAACGAATTGATGGTCGATTCGGTTATAAACTTATTCTTCCCATTGGTTTAACTTCATGGCAGGGAGGAATATGGAACTTTCATCAGGTTGGTTATTATAGTAATGTCTACGATGCATGTCTTAAACTAAAAGCATCAGCACCTCGTATACCTGTAAACGAATCATTGAATGCTGAATACAAAAATGATCTGTACGCTTCAGGAACTTGGAATCCTCAAAGCTCAGAGTATTATACAGTTGTATATTAGAACCTTATAGATTAATAGAATTACTACTATGCCAAAGATATTAAACATACGAATCGTATACGTCTGTATTTCTTTATGTTATTGCATTAATTCAGCATTGTATGCACAGCTTGATTTCATTCTTAAGGAAGATGCTGTTAAAGGATATGAATTGATTGAACAAAAGAGTTCTTTCTGGCCGATTAATTCCGATTCAATATCTAATGCCGCAATTAAACAGAAGTGGCAGGACTCTGAAAAAGGTGAATATTATGTTTTCTATTATGAATTTGAAAATAGTTCATTAGCAAGGCAAGGAACTGAATTTATAGCAAATTCATGCGCTGTACCTTATATTGAAGGATCACCTACTGGGGGTGTTTATGGAGAAAAATCTTGGGTTGCTGTTGATAGTAGCGCAGTATGCTTCCATTTAAGAAAATACAGTATAATGATATTTAAACCGATTAACTTTCAACATAACGATAAAGAAAGATTGAAATTCTTTTCTGAAAATATTACAAAACAGATTAAGAGTTTATCTGATTTGGAATAGTGAAGTAAGGCGCTATTACAACACTCTGGTTATCAATTGAAATCGTTATTGATATAATTGAGAAAACCTTGGATATTTAAATATACTCCTATGTGAACAACAAACGAATATATATGAAAAAGACATTCTATTTCATAGTAATTCTTCTTTTCAGTTGTCAGTGTGAGATCTTTGACCAAGCTGAAAAGTTTTTCGATCCGCAAGATCTGGTTTTGCTTGATCTGGCTGACATAAATGGATTCTGGCAAAATGTGGAGGAAATTGACACCACTTTTCGAGGTCGCGAATTGGAAGGTCAGGGTTATCTGGGTGGTATTACATTGTCTGACGAAGATAACAACGAAATCTGTATCACTGTCTATTCGAATCAAGATTCTGCTATTAATGCTATGGAATTCAGAATTGCAAATGTATCTACGATTATCACGGAAGGCAGTTCAAAAGGTTTTGACAACAAGTGGTGGTATTCAGGTGGGGCGAGCCGTCCTGCGGTCTATTTCAATCAATGGAATACGATCATTGAGGTTATCATGTCTGATGTGGCATACAGCGAGGCCGAAACCACACTTATAAAGACGGCAAAAATAATATCGAAAAGAGTTGATAAATTAAGTAGTTGATCTCCTTGGGTAAAGAGATGGAGAAAGATAGGAAGGAGTTCTCGGAGGGACTCATTCCGCAAGATGATGGGAGGGGAAGCAGATCAGATTCAGTTCAATAACCATGGTGTTCTTGCTTTCAAATATGATCACATCCTGTAACTAACAAGTGCAAAGCCCATAAGAACTAAATGCAGATATTGTGCAAGGTAGACATATATGTAATTGAAAAACCAAATGGTTGGTAAATTCGTTTTCACATACATATTTAGAATATACGAAATCATCGAAAGTCAAGTTAAAAAGTGTATTGCAAACTGAGCGAAGCAAAGCAAGCGAATTTGTCAAATACGCTTTTACAATCGACAAACAGAAAAAACCTGCGGGCCGGAATCGTTGATCAAAAGGGGAGACGGGGGGCAGGCCATTGCGCCTGAAGCGGATTTTGCATTTTTCCAGGCACAAAATCCGCGGAACAGCAATGTCAGGGAGTCCGGAGCGGCTATTTAATATAATGCCTAATTATAGGACAATCTGCATAAACCTCAAACATTTAACATTTTGTGCGAAGGCTTGTGTGTCTATTTACCTGAGCGACCAGGCGAAGGCAAGCGGCGAATTTTAAGTGCCAAATCGTAAAGATATCCTGGATGTCATCCCAAATGAGAAAGTTCACAAATGGGCATCTATACAAGCGCAGATATAATATCAATTATAGGACAAGGATTGCTGGTGTGGATGGATCCAACCAAAGCTGATAGAACTGGTGGAGGTCGCAAATGCTTTAACATAGGACAAACAGCCAGTGGCTGTTTGGGCCAGCATGTGGGCGGCGGCGGATGTAGGACCTGGAAAAGCTCCTATATCTGATTTTATGTCAATCAGCGGAGCTGACCAGGAATTGCTAGCATTGTCCTATAATGTACTTGGATTATGTTAATATAGCTTTGATCCTAAAGCAATAATTATCAATTCTTTGTATGCTCAAAGAAACTTTCGATTGAACCTGGAAGGGGAGAGGTTAAAAGGTTTTGATTAAGGATTCGGGGATACACTCTTTTTGCGTTGCGCAGCAACGTGAAATGGGTGTTAACATCTACACTTTTTTTACCATGGTTCTGCATGTTTTGAAGCATATCATTCTCAGGATTGATTCCTATTTGTTACTGATAATTAGATGCTTGGCAGAAATTCGAAAAGACTCGTTTTCAATGGATATGCTCAATCTCAAAAGAAAATCCGGAGATACTTGACTTGAGAATACGAATGGCATAATTATAATACTGGAATTCAGCTCAGGGTTTCCCTGTTTACTTCTTACTACTGTATTACCGCACCCCGGCAATCAGGTATTCGTGTCATCCTAGACCTACTGTCATTGGCATTGAAATGATTTTTTCTTGCTTTACCATTGAATCAAGGACCAGTCTAGAATCGCAAAATATGTAATAAAGAAGCAACCTGTAGGACAACTATATCATCTTAGTATTAATCAGGCAAATCATGTATTTCAATAATCATTTAACACACAAGCCACGTGATTTCATTTTATCTTATGGTTAACATCATTTAATAGTATCCTTAACACTATTTCATGGACTTAGACCATATTCTCAATAGAGGGATATTTTCTGACTATTGAAAATCAAATACAAGATATAATATATAAATACCATGAAAGAGACAATTTTTAAAATCGGACTTTTTCTACTCATCTTTAGTTTTTCTGTGCAGGGATGCGAGAAAGATGAAAAATTAGATTCTAAAATATTGGGGAAATGGCAACTTCTTTATTCAACTGGTGGTATTGTGGGTACTTCTTATCCCAAAGAGGGGCACATTTATACACTTGAATTTACTGATGAGGGCATACTAATTGAGATGGATAATAATGTGATCACGTTTGAAACGGAGTATAGTATCTCAGTCGATAAATTGACTTATTCTAGAGGCGCTCTTTTGAATTATACTGTGGCCATTTCTAATGACACGCTAGAACTTTCTGATATTACGTTTTCCTTCTATTATAAACGAATTAAACATTGACTATGAAAACTATACCTTACTATAAAATTTTAGCTTTTGGCTTTGCCATTATATTTGGATTCTCTCAAAATACTGAGGGTCAGGATAGCACTATTATTAAATACGATAAAACTGGTAATATAAAGTATATTAAGTTTGATGTGGGTTTTGAAACCGGTGATTGGGTCAGTCCTTCATCACCAGAAGCTTTTTTTAGTGAGATTTTGGGGATGAAAGGGGGTAATGAATTTGTTTTTAAGACCAAGCTCTCCAGAAAAAATGGAACTTATTATAAAATATATAAACAGTTTTATAAAGGAATTAAAGTTGATGAGGCTATCTATATTCTTGATTTCAAAGATGGTAAATTAAGAAAAGCAAATGGGCAGTTTGTGAAAATTTCAGATCTAGATACTACTCCTAAAATAACACCAGAAGAGGCCAGTAAATCCTATGCAGAATATTTAAATATTAAGAAAACAGAAGAATTAAAATTTGTTTCTGTAATTGCTATTTCGCAAATTGAAGATTTCACCTCAGGAGATACAACTTACACTCCAAGACTTTGTTATAAAATCAATCTTCTGAATACTCCAAACGAAAAAGGAGAAACTGGCTATATTGACGCCCATACAGGTAAGGTATACAAATCTGTAAGAATTTGGAGAGATTTTGCAACATCCGCAACTTTCTATACTCTATATAGTGGAACTAAGACAGCAAATACGGAGTATTATAATTCCAACTATAATTTAGCTGATTATAGTCGAGATGCAGATATTCACACATGGGATTTGAACAATACGATTTGGTATAACGACTTGTATAATCGAGTAGAATTTACAGATAGCAATACAAGTTGGACAGAGAATGAGCATTCCGCGAATTACGACCAAATGGCACTTGATGTTCATTGGGCACTGCAAGAAATTTATGATTATTTTGAAAATGATCATGGACTGGAAAGTTTCGATGGGGATAATGCTGATATAGATGCATACATTCATGCAACTTTTACAAATGGTAATAAAGACAATGCAGCTTTTGGAGTAATTGGTGATGATCAAGCTTTCTATTTTGGAGATGGTGAAGATATATTCGATCCAATTGCTTCAATTGATGTAGTAGCTCATGAGTATGCTCATGGAATTTCCCATAATCTTACAAATCTGAATGTCTCTGGCCACAGCACAATTCAATCAGCTTTGAACGAAGGTCTCTCCGATATTTGGGCAGTGATAATTGAAAATGAAATCGCCCCAGAAAAAAATGCTTGGAGGATCGCTGAAGAAGTGATCGATGTTTCTGGCAAAAACTGTTTGAGGAATATCGAGGACCCAGGATCAGCTTATGCATATACGCAAATTTCTGATACACAGTATGGTGACTACTACGACGATGGAGAATACGAAAAAAGTGGGGTCTTTTCACACTGGTTTTACCTACTATCTGAAGGTGGGTCTGGGACAAATGATAGCGACCACGACTATACTGTATGGGGGCTTGGAATTGATGCTGCAACGGCCATAGTGTTTGATGGCCATACATCGAAATTCGCAAATATTGCAGCCTATTCCCAAGCCGCTGATGCCATGATAGAAGCGGCTGATGACATCTTTGGCACAAATTCTATCCAATCACTTCAAGTTGAAAATGCCTGGTATGCTGTTGGTGTGGGAAGTGATCCAGGACAAGTAACCATAACGGGTCCCACCAATGATCTTGTTTGCTCATCCGGAGCATCTTTTACAGTTAACAATGTGCCATCTGGCCATACTGTGTCCTGGACTTGTAGCACAAATCTTTCTCTGGTTTCATCCTCAGGTAATAATGCAACGTTTAATACCGGAAGTTCCACAAGTAGTGCAGGCTGGGTTCAGGCCACTATAACCAATGATACCTATGGAGGATCAGCGCCGGTTCGTTATGAAGTTTGGTGCGGAAAACCACAAATAACAAATAAAAAGGTTGATGGGAGTAGTTACTATACTGGATTCCAAGTTTGTCCCGGTGATCATTATCTAAATGTTACACCTGTCGGTGGTAATGCCGGTACTGCAACATGGACTGTACCATATGGTATTACATATTCAGTTGGAACAAACACACTAGACTTTACTTTTCCATCGAATGCAAGTAGTGTTGCAATTACAGCCAAATCAGCAAATACTTGTGGTACAGGGCCTAACTCTAGTTTCTATTTGACAAAAAAGACCTGGGGATGCTATGATTCATATGCGATGACACTATCTCCAAATCCAGCTTCGGATTATGTAACTATTACTATGCTTGAAAATCAGCCTTTGATTGATTACACTGAATCTGGCAATACAACTGTGGATGTTGATGCTAAGGCTTACGAACCCACTACTTATACGATCAATATCTATAACAACCAAAGTACTAAGTTATCCAGTGTAATCCGAAGTGGAAAAAGCTTTAATGTACCGTTAATAAACTTGCTTGATGGTACATATACAATAGAGGTAAGCGATGGTAGAAATAGTTACCGCCAACAACTGATTGTTAAACACAATTAATACCTATTAACACCCTATCAAGGAAGTGACTCCTTGATAGGGTGTCATAATCAAATAAAAGTGTATTGCAAACTGAACGAACCGCAGTGAGTGAATTTGCCAAATACGCTTTTACTAACGACAAACAGAAAAACCTTGCGTGCCGGAATCGTTGATCAAAAGGGGAGACGGGGGGCAGGCCATTGCGCCTGAAGCGGATTTTGCATTTTCCCTGGCATAAAAACCGCTGAACAGCAATGTCAGGGAGGCCGGAGCGGCTATTTAATATAATGCCTAATTATAGGACAATCTGCATAAACCTAAAACACTTAACATTTGCGTGCCGGCCTGTGTGTCTATTTACCTGAGCGATCAAGCGAAGGCAAGCGGCGAATTTTAAGAAAGAGCTGCCTTGAGATCCAGAATATCAACTCAAATAAGAAAGCCCGGAAATGGTCAGCTTTGCAAGCGCAGATATAATATCAATTATAGGACAATGATTGCCAGCGAGGATGGATCCAACCAAAGCTGGTAGACCAGGAGAACATCGCAAATTGCTCCAACATAAAATCGGTACCGATATAGGGCAGCTACGCAGCGCCTATATCTGATTTTATGTTAATCAGCACGGCTTGCCAGGAATTGCTGGTTGTTGTCCTATAATTAATGTTATGTTAAATAGAATATGTGAAAAGAAAGGGAGATATAATAAAATACCTCCCCTTCGTTAGTTCTGCTACATATTATTTTTCAATTCTTTAACTCGCTCGTATTCCGAGGTCATCTCTTCTTTGTAGTAGATTCTCTGGAGCAGATCCAGGGTTTCATATTTCACCTCGCGATTCTCTTCGTTCAATGAATAGGCTTTCTCCAGTATGGGAATAGCTAACTGGTATTTCTCCTTGCCAAGTTCAATAAGTTTATCCCTTACGGCTCCATCCTGTTCTTCATTGGATCTCTCAAAGAAATCAGCGCCCTGCAGATAATAGATATAACCCATATCGTACCAGACATAGTATATGTTCGGATTCAGCTCTCCGGCTTTTTCATAAGCTTCGATTGCTTTATCTACTGCTTCTACCTCTTCCTTATTAATCAGCATACGTCCAAGCCAGTAGTAAGATTCGGGAATCTGATCATTCTTTTCAATAACCGATTCCATAAAGGTGATCCCCTCATCGATCTGGTGCGTGACTATATATAAATTAGCAATATTTGCAATAATATTCACTGTGTCAGGATATTTCTCATATGCCTCTTTCAGGGTTGCCAGAGCATTAACCGTATCTCCAATGTTCTGATAGTCCATCTGAATCTGCAGATAGGTATTTGGTCCTCCGAAATCGGCAGCTGCCAGCTGCTCATAATAAGCAATGGACTTTTTATAAAGCTCTTTATTATCAGTCTTGCCAGCTATCTCCCGGGAAATAATCCCTGCATACTGAATCATAACCGTATCAACTTCGCCTGCAAACAAGTCAAGCTGGTTGATTTCAAGAACATCTTCGAAAGAGCCTAATGCACCTTCATAATTCTCTGCATAATAGTCATTTACGCCCTGTCTCTTCAAGGATGCCTTCACTGATGTAAAACCCTCTTTTACTTTGGGCGTAAGCTTTCCTTTATCGTCCAGTTCAAGAGTTTTCTTATAGGCATCGATTGATTCCCTGAGGGGATTTTCAGTGATGGGATTAATACGCTCCCACTGCTGAAGGGCTCCATTCACAAAGACGTATTTCATGTTTTCATAAATATAGGTCTCCTCAAGTGTTCCATCTTCCATGGTCTCGTTTTCGATGCTCTTGGGTTTCTTGTAAAACAAGGTAAGCATTTGAGTATCCATGCCTTCCTGAACCTGTTCCAGTCCGATGTTAAAGACATCCTGAAAGAGGTCTCCCCTCTTCTGCCATGTTGCAGCTTTAACATTCTTTTTTGGGTCCTTAATTTCCGCATCACTTTTATCAACCTTCTTTTTTACAGCACTGGGATTCAGCAGAACCACAGTTGATGCCTCCTGGGCATTAAGGCTGATAACAGCTAAAGCGATAATTACTAATGTTATAAACTTTCTCATATTGATTGTGATTAATTTGACTTCAAAAATACAATTTTACCTATAACCTTCAAATAGAATGCCAGAACAGTTTTCTATTCTTCAACAGCCTCAGTTTCTGCTTTATCCTCCTCTTCGCCATCGCCATGTGCCGGCACCTGTGTGGCTGCTGCGATCTGATCCCCATCTCTCAGGTTTATCAGTCTAACACCCTGCGTGTTACGACCCATTACTCTCACGCCACGAACAGCAAGTCTGATGGCTATTCCATTTTCGGTAATAATCATCAGGTCATCCTCATCCGTAACGGCCTTGATGGCAATCAAATTACCGGTTTTATCGGTAATATTAATGGTTTTGACGCCTTTCCCTCCACGATTTGTAAAGCGATAGTCCTCCAGTATGGAGCGCTTTCCGAAACCGTTTTCTGAGATAACCAGGATATCCTGTTCTCCCGCTTTTGCAGTAACCATTCCAACGACCTCATCCTTGGGTCCGCCCAGGGTAACACCTTTCACACCTGATGCGGTTCTTCCAACTGCGCGAACGGTTTCTTCATGAAAG
>JAEORY010000097.1 GCA_016840645.1 Candidatus Borrarchaeota archaeon
GAACATATAAATGCTCACAATAGTTACTCTATCCTGATTTATAAAACCAGCAAAAAGTAGCACATACTTATAAATACAGTATGGTGATACAATTCATCCCCATGCTAAAGCTACGGGGCTTTCTTGTATTGTTCCAAGTGTAAAGCCGCCCTGTCAGGTATCGAGGTAATGCCCCCTGGAAGGGTAATAACCGCCATATGTACCACCACTAGTAGGTACGCAACTTCGTCCCTATAAACAGACCGACCCCACCCTGTAACTAAAAAAGTGAAGCCGAAGGCGGATCCGTACAAAAATATGAAGTTATGTAAAACTATAGTAAGTTACCGGGAACTGTTCCGCCCTCCTGTCAAGGCATACTTCAGCAAATAGAAGAGCCCTAAAAACATGCAAACTAATGTGTTAAATCTACAACAAACGAATCATCTGCTTAGGAACTAGGAAACCTTCGCAAGCTCCTCTTGTGCAACCTTGACAATTTCCTCGGAGAGTTCCTCGGCTGATTGGTGAGCATAGTATGTATCGTAGAGGGCTTTATATTTGCCCCCGAGACGCAAGAGTTCTTCGTGTGTGCCTTGCTCAATGAGTTCGCCGTGATCGAAAACCAACACACGTTTTTAAACACCATTCTACCTGAAACACTTTGGAAAAACCTATTTTCAGATAAAATGAAAAATCTGAGTTTTCATGATATTACAGATCTAGTTGTTCCGTTAAGTCCTCAATAACCATTTCGTCGTCAATAAAAAACGCTGCTGTAGTTGTTGCATTCAAAACGGTGTCTTTGTCTAATTTAATCTCAACCTCTGTGTCTGTTTGAATTGGCAGGAACAAGCCACACTCGCGGCAATGAAAACCCTGAAGTTTTTCTCCATGTATGTCAGCGAGAACAAAGCGCATTGGAATATCACAATTTTCACACAAATGTTTGTTAGCCATAAAACCACCTCAACACATTAATTAGAGATCAGTTTCCTCAAATTTTCATTTCAATGAAGTTGTACGAACATAAATTGTATGACCTTCTAATATTGGCACATAGTTCTCTGCAAGAAACTCTAGAAACACATCATACGTTTCTAGTTCCCCAAATAATCTTCCAGTATCTACAACAAATCTAATATCATATTCATAACACGCTTCAATGAACATCTCTCCGGTAAGCTCGCCTATAAATGTTCGATCCTTTGAAATCTCAGCAAATGGACTTCTCCTGAGTGTCCAAAAATTAATTTTCAAACTATCAGCAAGAACATATTCATCAGGAGAAGTGTTTGCTTTAATCCAATCCATAGATTTCTTATCGCTCTCAGAAATAGGGAAATATGAAACATAAGTTGTCGCGATTAGAGCAATAAAGAGTATAGCAATGACTATTCTTACCTCATCCTTGATAAAAAGGATTCTTAGGCGCTTCCAAATTTGATATGGGGAGGAAAACAGATTTTTTATATGGGTCTTAATTCTAAATTCGTAAAATCGCCTTTCTTTGATTATAAAGATGATTAAGACAATTAAAGCGATTGCAGTAACAAAAAGAGCTATTGTTGCCGAAAAATGATTAAAATAGCTTGCTTTTGAAATATCAAGATTAGAATAACGATAGATTTTGTATGAGATTAAATTCAGAATTATAATGAAATTTAGAATTAATATTTCTATTTTTAAATTCAATGACTTGAAATCTGGGAAAGGGAAGAACCCACAGACCATTGCCATCAACAGGAGTAGAGCATGATAATAATTCGGATGTGCGCGTGGAACGAAGAAGAATATAGAAAAAACCATAACCAAAATGCAAATGACTAAACCCCTTCCATATGGTCTTCGTATCGCAAAAAAAACGCTCAATATAAAGAAAACAAAAAAGTAGAAATTATCCAAAACTAATAAACTCGTAACTTCTTCCAAACGCCCTATCCAGGTAGTTGGAGGTTTTTCAAAATGTTGTCCTAGTACCTGAATTGTGAATTCGTCACCAATTAGTAAATAAAAGGGCGAATACACAATTAGAAGAGGAACAATGAAACCAAGAAATAGGAAAACGATGTTTTTTACCTGACTGCTAATTCCAGCACCAGTATATCGTGCTTCAACAAATAAAATGACAATAAAAGCAAGTAATATGGGTGCAACTATAGTTTTAATCATTACCCCAATACTTACGAAAAGACCTGCTAGAATTAAACTGTTTCTTTCAGCAGTAGTGTCCATTTTTTTGTCTTTATTTTGAATAGCAAATACTGGGCTTAGAAAATAGTATCCTATAATGCAGAAAGTCATGGCGATATGATCATTTACTGCTCGCATGCCATATACAATGCACCAAGGAGTAATTGCAAAGACGAAACTCCCTAATAAACCTGTTTTGTAATCAATCCTCTTTCCAGCCAAAAAGATCACGAAACTTGTAAAAGTTGTGAAGAAAACTAAGAACAACCTGGCTTGAACCACGCCAACCCCGAATATCAAAAAAACAAAAGCAAGTAAAAAGGGTGAAAGTGGAGGCTGTGAATGATAAAAATCACGGTAAGGCATATCACCGTCAATAATTCTCCAGGCAGCCATACCGTAAGTAGCTTCACGGAAAAAGGGAAAAACGTCTGTTAAGACACCGTAAATCCTTAACACAAATGCTATAGCCAATATAACTGCGAGAATAACATATTCTCTTTTCATTAAATCTACCAGATATTTTAAGCCTTTGATGAAGTTAACCTTCAAAGAGTAGTCTTACTTTTTTAGTTTTGTGGTTATACAGGTAGAGACATTTGCTAAACCTCTTAATTCGTGCGAATCCTAAATCTTGGGAAAAACATGCCGGTTCGTTTCATATAAAGGCGATAATGATCGACAAGACCATTTTCTGATAAGACTAATACTTCTTCAAGTCTAAGTCTATAGATTATGATTCAGATAGCAATTAAAAGATTAATTAAGGATTTTTATATGGGCTTTGTCTATGTGGAATGTCTTAACATAAGCAAGCCTCTCACAGTACGTGATTAGTATGTTCTTGTGCATGAAACTGACTCCGAGAGGTCTCACGCGTTCAACGAAGGGGATAGAGGACAAGACAGAGACGATAATAATGATAGCCAAAACTTTTTTCTATTAGCTTTGTGATGTGAGTTATAGCAATAAAGAAATGTAAAGTTCATTACGGAGATGCTAAATTTGTCTTATGGGGAAGTAGCTTTGGAAAAACTCCTTGTAGTAATACTGTTTATAGGCGTAATCATCTATTTTCCGATAATATTTTTCCTTCTACCTATTAGATTTACTGCTTTTGGAGGGGGATTGGACGTTCTTTTCTTTATCACAGCGTTAGTTACTTTTATTCTAGGATGGATACTACTCATATGGATATACAAAGATAGTATTGCTAGTGGATTTTCGGGTATGGGAAGGGCTGTTGAACACGTTCCAAAGGGTGTACGGCTTTTTTATATCGTCAATATTACAATTGCATTTATTTTCTTCTTCATGCCGCTTTTTACCCCGCTTATCGTCATTGTTGTTGCATTTCTTGTTGCTGGACGAATTATGTATCCTAGAAGTGATGATTATGGCGAAAAAAGAGGCCGGTTTTGGACCTTTACTTTATTACTTTTCGTAATCTTAATGATCATTCCTATCCTGCAGGCCTATGATTTTTACGTTGCATATTTTTCAACCATAGCTCCAGCAATCTGGAATATCTGGACTCGTGCACTTAATCCAATTCATATTGGTGTTTTATGCGTTGCAGATGCTGCAGCCATTGGTGCATTCATAACGCTGATTTATGAAGGCGCCCGGCAAGTTGATCCGCACTACGTAAAAGAAATTCCCGATAGAGCCATATCTTTCTTTGAAATCCTGATAATGCTAATGTTTGGAGCCCTTTGGTTCTTAGGTGGAGGTTTGGATCCAGCTGTGATGGGAGCAGGTGAATGGCTTTATACAAGAGTTCTCCATTTCTTTGCGTTAGGCTTAGCAATTCTTACTTGGCTTATTCGTTTCTCTAAAGGACTTCGTACACACGCTCCTAGAGACCGCTACTATATTATGGGCATTCTAGGAATGATAGTACTTTATGCAGCAGATTATATAGCAGGACTTAACCCAGGTAGTATTGAAATTAGGATGTTTCTAGGGATTGGTGAAGCAGACCCTGGACTTCTGACGATCGGTTTGCTATTTGCTAGCTTTTGGTTCGGTTTAATATTTTTTATTGGACTGCGGTCAGGAGAAAAACAGTATTAACCTCTTCTTCTGGATGAACAACCCATCCCCTCTAATTTTTTCAATTAACGATCAAAATTGTGTGTGAATCTAGTGATTAGACGAAAATTAATTTGAAGTAGAATTCACCAAAATGAGGAACGATAAACTCGAACCACATCAATTCCGGATCCAAAACTCACCTCTATTTCATAATTATTAAGAATCCACTCATATACTATTTTGACTTCTTCAGCTCTAGTTTCATCATTAAAAGTTAAACGATAATGCTCCTCATTAAAATTCCAAATTTCGATGTTATAGTCGATTATAATATACCTGACTTGCTCTTCCTCTAAATATTGCGGTAGATCACTAATACCAAACGCTTCTATATGGCCCGCAGCTAAATGTTCAATCCGGTATTTGTTTTGTCGATCAGTCAGAAGATAATAAGCAGAATCAGGCGAGAATATTATTTCATCGGGAGAGGTATGAGCTTTAACATACTCCGCTGCTTCAATTTGATATGGTAGTCCATGACTTGCTTTCATATCAAAGTATAATTCTAATCCTATTGTCCCTATTCCAATAAGCAATAATACTACCAAAAGCCAGTTTATGATATTTGGATACAATAGACTTTGAGATGCGCTGTCTACCAATTCCCCACTTAAAACAATCAATCTTTCAAAAAGAATTCCACCTAATAGTGAAAATGCTGGCATTATTTGAATGTAATAATGACCATATGGGGTGCTTAGAGATACGACCAAAATAAATGAGGCGATAAACCATCCCGCTAGAAAAACGTGCCATTCTTTTCTTCTTTCAACTGTTAGAAGCAGTCCTCCTAAACCAATACACCAAAGAATAGGATCTTTTAGGAAGACGTCAAGAAGATTATCTACTCGTCTAAGCAGAGTAAATCCATATGACGGTGATAGATTAAAGAAAAATATAGAAGAGATAGCATCATTTAAAGCATTCACTGCCATAAAATAAACCACAATCGGTATTATGCTCATTAAAAATCCGGCAATTAGTATTCCCATTGAATGAAGTAGATTTTTCAGCGGATATCTAATGTAAAGACGGTGAAAAATGATAACAAGAACCAGTATAATCCCAGTCTGTCTCATAATTGTAGAAAGTCCTATTAAAACACCCACAATAAGATAATGCCAAGAATTATTTTCCTTATGAGCCAAGATGTAAAAATAGACCGCTAAAGCCATAAAAAAAACCATAAATGTTTCCGAAAAAACCATCGTGCTACGTCGTAGAGTGACTGGCTCTAATATAAAAAATAAAGAAGCGATTATACCTGTTAAAGGATTATTTATCTTATAACCGATTTTAAATATAACAAAGGCCGTAATAGTGCTTAAAAACATGGAGACTATACGTACGAGTAGTATTTGTTTACCAACAAGAAGGAAAATTAAAGCTACAATGAAATAAACTCCAGGTGCCTTTTGATTAAATAGATCTCGATACAGTACTTTTCCTTTGACTATCATCCAACCGTAATACAAAAAGGCAGCTTCATCTCTTCCTATTGCTCTGGAAATAAATCCAATTCTAAGTAAGAATCCCAATATAAGTATAATAATCATTAAATAATGATATTTTTTCTCTGCCAGAGACCGAAGTCGAGTTACTAACAGAATAGACAACCCTCAGCCCGTAGACTTCATTTTCTAAAACTATCGATCCGTATTTCAAAAGCGTATTTATAGCTTTTGTTTTGAATTGAAAATAATTCTAATGAGATTTAACTTTTTCAAATTGCCTTCTTAATATTATTAAATGAACTGTCTTTCACTTTCAAAGTTGTCTCTCTTATAATAAAAGTTTGAACTGTGATATTTTTTTAGGAATACACGGCGACACAATACAAGAGGCGGGAGACGAGTTGTTTCGTCTATATTTTAAACATCTTTTTCCATCATTTTCTGAATGGCAGCAATCACCATTCGCCCCTTGGCAGTTCAGTCAATTACCCCACCCTAAAGGGTCGGGGCTTGGGTCGTGAGACCTGAGAGCAATTAGTTGATTAGCCTAAGAGAGGTCATATTCGATATGGCGGTATCTACGTTATCAGGAGAGTTCAAGAACACACCAGGGGATGCTTCTCTAGTCCCGTGCTCTGTAAACGGTGGTTTAAACAGAGAGGAAACTCTCAGTGATCACTGTAGAGTACTGACTGATAACCTTGGCGAAGAGAACCAACCTGCTTTAAAGCAATTTAAAGGAGGAGATAGGACTTGAGAGTACCTATCTATGTAATAAACATGAGAGGTCAACCGCTTATGCCTACCACACAACACACCGGCAAGCAGTTGTTACAAGAAGGCAAGGCTACAGTTGTAAAACGGTGTCCTTTCACCATTCGGTTGAACTATGCCACTGGAGAGGCGACACAACCGATTCCATTAGGAGTGGATATAGGATTTACTGAAATCGGTTTTAGTGCCAAAACCGATACGTTAGAAGTTATTAGTGGGACTGTAACCTTGCGCCAGGATGTCTCAAACAAGCTTGCAGCAAGACGGAGGTATCGTAGAAACCGTAGAGGCAGATTAGGGTATCGACCACCTCGATTTGATAACCGAACACGACCTGAAGGCTGGTTACCCCCTAGTATTCAGCACACACATGACTCACATCTTCGATTAGTGGAAACACTTGCCACACTACTTCCTATAACTTACAAAAGGATAGAAACTGCGAATTTCGACACATAGAAAATGCAGCAGCCTGAAATTACAGGCGTAGAATATCAACAGGGCACACTTCAAGGCTACGAAGTCAAAGAATATCTATTGGAGAAGTGGGGACGAAAGTGCGCTTATTGTGGTAAGAAAGCGATTCCCTTAGAAGTCGAGCATATTATCCCGAAAAGTAGAGGTGGAACGGATCGAGTGTCGAATTTGACGATCTCATGTCGGAACTGTAATCTCAAGAAGGGAGATCAGACCGCCGAGGAGTTTGGTTATCCTCACATACAAAACCAGGCAAAGAAATCACTTAAAGCGGCAGCCTGTATTAACAACATTCGTTGGAGGCTAGTAGAACAGTTAGAAGCAGAGTATACCTACGGATACGTCACTAAATACCAGCGTAACAAGCTAGGGCTGGAAAAATCACATGTGAATGACGCGTTCGTCATTGCCGGCGGAACAACCCAAGAACGCTGCAGACCGTACGAGGTCATTCAAGTAAGACGCAATAATCGTTCGTTACAGAAGAACAGAAAAGGATTCAAACCGTCTATTAGGAGACAGAAATACCAATTGCAACCGTATGACCTTGTCAAGTATAATAATAGAACATATAGAGTAAAAGGCGTCCATTGTTACGGAACACGAGTTGTGTTGGAAAATCCTAAAGGAAAAAATCCAAGTGTCGCAATTAACAACGTGGAGTTGATAAAATATGGAAAAGGGTTATTATTCGCCTTATGCTAGTCTAAACGCCTCTTTCCTCTCCACCTCAAAAGGTAGGAGTCTCCAGAGGCGATTTCAATGAAAGAAAAAATCCTTGAAATAAATAAAAAGCAGTATAAGGTTCAATTAGTTGATGATGTAAACGATTGGGAAATTCTTGATAGTTTGAAAAGTCGTGAAGATCCTCCTATTCGATACAGAATAATTGTTCGTAAGGAAAAAAACGTTCTTGCAGAGTATGTGAGAAATTTTAATGTGAAACCATCTTCTGCACATTTAAATAATTTTTTCAAGAAAATATTAAGAAATAAAGATTATCGAGGACAATATCTTAATAAAGGTGAATGGGACGATGTTATTGAATGGGACGATCCGGTTAATCCTAAAACAAGAGCTGCAATTAATCGCTTGAATTCTAAACCTATGAAAAAATTACGATTCAAGGATTTTGCCAACCTAAAGGTCGGCGGGAGAGATCATTTTTCCAGAATGAAAGAAGAGGAGTTGGATGCTATAATAAGTATAAGTGATAAAGCGTTCATTGAAAGCCAATTAAATGGGGCAAACTTAATAGTTGTGGCTAAAAGATGGGTAGCCCGTGGACTACACGCGAGAAAAACCATTAGAAAAGTCAAAACTGATGAAGAAATCAGAATTAATTTTGAAAAAAGTCGATCACGATAATTAAAACTGAAAATTCAAAATATATCTAAAGTCAACCAAATGGGACGGATACGAGCCTCTATAATTCTAAAGCTTCTTTACAATATTTTTTTGCAGCCTCTCGCATGTCAGATGCACCATATATCGCACTTCCGACAATCCCATAAGCAGGTAATCCTTCTGTTGCCTCAAATGCCGACTTAATATCTCCACCTTGACGCCCGATGCCAGGCATACAAAACATAGGTTGTGAAATTTCATTTTTTAGGAGTTTTACATAGTGATTTATTCGTTCTGGTTTATTTCCAGGGCCAATAAAATATGTTACACCGTTTCTTGCGCCAGTCAAATACATTTCCTCGACGGCCTCATCTCTAATGAAGCCTCCCTCACTCGATAAATACCGAGGATGAGTCATTTCGCCTCCAACCAAAGGTATGAGATCCTCACTAAATAGAGCACTTATGAATGCCTCTTCGGTTACGGGTCCAGCTTGTGGGAAAATGATAACTCCAGTAATACCACTCGCTTTGCATGTTCGTGCAAAAAGCTCCCCCATTTGAGGAATATCTGTACCTGCCTTTTGATGATCATAAATAATAGGCAAATCTGAATGCTTTTCGATGGTGTCAACTACAGTTTGTAATCCGTGACCTAAACCCAATGAAAAACCTACTTTGTAGCCTACGATTCCCTCAATACCAGCCGTCAATTCAACTAGATTTTCTAAATCGGATACGCTCTTAACATCGCAAGCAGGGATAATTCCGTATTTTAAATGAAACACTTTTTTCTCACCTTTTTCATTCCTGTTCAATCGGAAGTTCACATGATTTCATAATTCTAAGCAAACAATGTATTTAAGTCGCATTAGTAAAAAAATAATCAGGTTCTGATCTCTTGAAACTTATCAAATTCCAAACTGAAAACTACGATTGTTGGACTGCAAAGGTTGGCGAAGTCTTAATAAATGATACTGCAATCCCCGTCTACGAGATCAGTGTGAACCCTAAAGATATTGAATCACTATTGAATTATTTTGAGGACGGATTTAAAGAGGAAAAATACGAACAGGAATTCCTTGACGCGTTTCAGAAGCAATTCAACGAAATTCATATGGAAGAGCCACTTTTTCTTATTTTCATCCTTGGCGAGATTGATTGCTATATTTTTGATAAAGTATTTGCACGCGATATAACCCCTATAACGGGATTTTTAGAGGTACGAATGCCACACGTTGAGTGGGGAGAGTGGATTACATGGAAGGAATCACCAGCTGTCGCCGATAAACTTGAAATAGATGAGGCATTTCGGACGGCCTTTGAAAAATGGGTACTCGCTAAGTATCTACAACTATTATTTGGGGATAAGAATTTAACTTTCGCTCTTCCTCGCTACGGTTCTGAAAAAGACTCCCTACTGATTAGCGAACGTGATTTCGCAAATGGTGGAATAAATATTGGCAAGATTAAGGGTTACATACATTGGAACAAAGTTGCTGGTCTTCATCACAATCTATACGCCATTTGGGACGAAGAAACAGGTTGGAGAAAACAAAAGCTTACTGAAGAAGATTTGGAGTTGTTACACAAGGATTTGACCAAAAATCGATGACACACAGATGGGGTTTTTAATGATAAAAGATTGCTCACTGTTATATAAGAACCCCTCTAAAGATAAATTGATTAGTTATGAACTAAAAGAAATCGACTTCAGACATTTCAAGGCAATTAGGAACTAGGAGGTACCCCTTTTTCCCATACTTCTCGCTTCAAGAGATCTCTGACTGCGACACGAATCGCTTCGCTCCGTGACGGATATACGCCTATTCGAACTAATGTATCAAGCCCCTCAAGATATTTCTCAGGCAATTTAACCGAGATAAGTTTCATACAAAATCCTCCTCATGAGAGCTTGGTATTACCTCCTATATAAGGGAGGGTATTACGTAATACCGTTTATATAATATAAAAATAAAGAGACTCAATCTTTTGGTAGATATAAAAAAACTCGTGATTAGACATCTTTATAGGTCTTACGTGGCTTTGGTGCGCAACTTGGACAGAGACGCAAACTTCGTAGTCTACGAACGCCTCCATCCGATACATACATGCTAAGATGCCTAGCACAATCACCACAAACCGATTTTCCGCAAAGATCACATGCTAGAACTTTTGCGTCATCCCCTGAGATGTCGCCGGGTTCTCCACCAATTGCGTTTCCGCAATTCACGCAAACAGTTTTTTTCAAATCCAATCCTCCTATCTAATTAGATACACTTCAATTAAATACAATCA
>JAEORY010000098.1 GCA_016840645.1 Candidatus Borrarchaeota archaeon
CAGAGGTAGCGCATTAGAGAAAATGTTCGAGATGTTTAATGAGCCTGAGACAATAGAGGATATATTTAAGCGTGACAGAATGGAAGCTATGCCTAATAATCCTGCTATAGCATAATAATGGAAAAAGGCTCATTATATCTATTTTTAGAATAATATTTGAGATTCTTTTTCTAAAATTTATTTCAGCCAAGTAGAATGCCAAATTTTTTTGGAATGGTATTCTAATGGATTTGTTTTACAGGGTCGTTAAAGGAACAAGGAACTACACAAACGCATTTCCCACAAACATCTGCTAATCCAAATTTTGAATATAAATCCGCGTTTGACAAACAAACTTCATAACACCGATGTCTATCAAAGGAATCAATTTTCAAGGCATTAAAAATGCAGTTGCCAACACATTGCTTACAAGTTTCGTTATGTCTGTATAAGCAGAATTCCTTTGCTGGTCTCTTTGTAGGTTTTATTTTTGTATTTGTTATTAAAGAGCCCAATCTTCCACAACATCCTCTTTCTGTAATAAGCATGTGATGTACGCCAAAATTGCCTAGTCCTGCAACAAACGCAACGTGCTTATGTGACCAATCACTAATTAATTCTTGTTCGTTGAAATTGTGGGTAGGAGGAAGAATCACTGATTTGAATTTTTGTTTTTCTAATTCTTCAGATAAAAATTCATTTAGATCTGATATTAGTTTATTGGTTTCAATATAAGCGATAGCCCATTCTTCCGAACAATTCTGTCCATTTACATTACTTAAAGGAATTTCTTTTTTGAATGGAATGAAATATGAAATCACAGTTTCTGCGTCTTTGAGTAATTCTGTTGGTAAACTGTGTGTCTCACTTATTACTGTCTTTAATTTCAAAAATAAGGGATCATAAGCACTTGCAAACGCAATAAGTGGTTCTTCCCAATCAGTTTTAGTTTTATTTTTGGTTTTGTAGGTTCCTACGAATTCTTTGATGACACCTGAAATGTTCATACGAAATAGTCTAAATGAAATCCTTATAAAATTAACTTGAACGCATTAATGGATTTCTCTGAATCTTAACTTGGAATTTAGAGATTAAATTCAGCACATCCATGTGTCTCGATTATAATCGTGCCAAAGCTCTACTCAAAAGGTAAATAAGGAATAATGTGCTTTTTCTAGACTAGGGAACCAAAATGCAGTGGGGATTATTTCCCATTTTAATGGGTATTATAATTTTTATCATAATAGTGGCGAGTTTAGTTGGAATTTGGCTGTGTATTTGGATATATCGAGATGCAGAAGCGCGTGAAGAAAATGGAGCGCTTTGGGTAATTATCCTGCTCATATCTGGCCTCATTGGACTAATCGTATGGCTTGTTGTACGTAGTGACAAACCAATTGTCAATCCACGCATTACAGCTTCTAAATACAGGGCTCAGAGTCCAGAATATATACTTCCGACTCCCAAGACTAAGACACCTCCACCAGGAAAGAAGTTTTGTAAAAATTGTGGCAAACCTATTCCTCCAAATTCAGCGTTCTGTCCTCACTGTGGGATACGATTCAATTGAAATATTTTTGACTTCAATTTACTTTGATTTACATTTTTCTTCAGTGCTAATAGAAAATTAGAGAATACCTTTTTTAGAAAGTTGAACTAAATATACCTCTACCTATATTTCAGTTCAATCTATTGAAGAAAACAAAGAAAATTTGTTGTTGAGGGGTAATTATGAACATTAGTTTTATTCCGAATTTTTTGCTAAAACCAATTCTTAAGATCACACCACTAGGACTTTTTTACCGGATGAGAAAAACTATCACACGAAGTGAAAAAAATACCAAGAAAATCATTACATTAGGTATGACTGAGTATCTAGTAAAAAGAGGAGAACAGAGAGCACTTTATACTCTCAAGGAGACTACCAAAAGAGTCCCAGCGTATAAGAATTTCTTGAAAGAAAAAGGTTATTCTCAAAACGACATTGAAAACGCTAAGTCGATAAAAGAAGCACCAATTTCCGATAAGGCAAGTTATATTCGTCCTAATGAAGAACACCCTGCAGATCTTTGTATGGATGGAGAGATGAGTCCCGCAAAAATGATTGAAACCAGTTCTGGTTATTCTGGGAAACACACCTACTGGCTAAGGGATCTAAAAGAGGTGCTTAGAGAGGAGCGTCAGATTCCCGTTTTATTGTCCATTTTTTATGATGTAAGCGATGACGAAGCATTTGCGATAAATGGCTTTGCTTTAAGTAGTTGGGTTACTGGAATTCAAGCTGGGAATGCAGCGAGAAGAAAAACGGCAACTATTAATATTGGTCTAAACCCTCCTGAGATTGCTCAGACTATTGCTGATTTTTATAAAAGATATTCGATTAAATCTACCCCAGGTGGCTTCAAAAAAGCACTAATAATGAGTTATCCTCCCACAATAAAAACCATATTAGATGTCCTTGATGAAATGAAGTTCAACGAATGGGATAATATAGAAGAAACAATTTTTGTCTCTGGAGGAGACGGATTTCCTGAATCTTATAGAGAATACATCAAAAATAAAACAGGAGGAACGCTCTTTTCCGCATACGGCTCTGCTGATACAGGCATTCAAATGGGTATTGAAGCCCCTGATTTGATACAGCTCAGAGGCTATCTTGATAAAAATCCTGAATTATGTAGACAATTCTTTGGCAAGGACCATCCACCAATGCTATTCTATTACGATCCTACACACGTTTATATTGAAGCAGTACCAGCTGAAACTGGAATAAACGAACTGATATTAACTCCATTGTACGAGAGGCGGCAACCCCTTATTAGATATAATATACATGATGAAGGTGGTGTTTTTTACAAACCGAAAAGTGAATTAACTGATTTACTGAACCTTACACAGGTAGATCTTGAATATAGCCTGCCAATCGTTTATGTTTATGGTAGAAGCGACGGATCTATTGCTGTTTTTAGTGCCTATGTCTATCCTCAACAAATACAAGCAGCAATTATCAGGAACCTCGCTGACGAGTTCTGTCAACACTTCCATATCTCAAGTGAATACTCTGAAAACCAGAAACCACAACTTGTTGTTGACGTTTGTGTTTCATCCAAGCCAAGTCCTGAGCAAATCGATAGTTTACATTCAGATATTTTAAATTCTAATGAAGATTTGGGTATTATTTTATCTGAGGGACTAGCAGATCCACCCAAAATAAATTTCTACTTGAAAGATGATTGGCCATGGGAGACCGCAAGAGGTCCTGGACAGAAAGAAAGATATTTAGGAGCGAAAAAAAAGGAATAGTTGAGGCTTCTTCTCAACTAATGGAAGCAATCAGTTCGAGATCAAATCCTTTATAGAGTCTAGTATATTTGAGGAGACTTGCTGTACGGAAATATCTTTTGGCGAATCAATATTTACCAGCACATTAAGAATAAATGAATTCGTGGTATCACTTCGTAACTTAATTCTTGCTTCATTTCCGAGCCATTTTTCATCATCTTCATCCCATGTAAAGTCTTCTATAATGGTTTCATTGAAGATTTGAGCCTCTTTTATGATGATTTCCTTGTCAGCTAAGAAGTTCTCAAATTTCTCTTTATTGTAAGGCTTCCCTATTGTTATTTTTGTCCTGAGATTCGGTTCAGATTCGGATTCCATTCGTTGTGTAAGCCGTAGCATAAAATATCCAACAGCGAAAAATGATGAAAGGCATATTCCTGTCCAAATAAAAATGCCAGGCACTGATGCAATCCAGCCAGCAAGGGGTTCCCATGAGTATTCACCAACAATTAGAAATAACACATCAAAAGCGATTGTACCTGCTAACAAGATTTCTAAGACGTTTAATGACGCTCCTGTTCTTTCAGAGCTACGACCCATCGCATCCATCGAAGCAATGCTATCTCTCAATGACTCATTCATTCGAGCCATTTGTTTTTCTGCTAATGAATTGACAAGACCATTAATTCCTCCAATTTCCTCAGTTAAACCTGACACAACAAGTTTGGCATCCTCAATTCTGGTTAGGGCTTTTCCTACCATATCTTGTAGAGTTATTGTTTCGATTATTTCTTGAATATTTGGATCAGATTTGTCGAGTTCGGCCCATTCATTATTCATATTTTCACAAGATTTTCTCATAAAAGATAATAACTCATTCATTAGCACTACAGCAGCAGATACCTCAGATATAATGGCTTTTGCTTCTGAGATGGCATTGGGATCAATATCACCCATGTTCATTAGTTTTCTAGACTCTTTAATCTCATCCCACAACATGAACATCTTTTGGAAGTAATTCTTCTGAAAGATATCAAGTCCAAGATAGAAAGCGGCTATAGAAAGTAAATCCTCATACTTTTCAGGATTTGATGAGACCAGTAGCAAACCTTCGGTGCCATAGAAAAATCTATCAGTTCCATTTTCCAAGTCCTTGAATTCAATTGTTATGGTAAGAACCTGATTTAATTCATTTTCAAGATCTTCACCATCATGGAATTCTATTGCCTTTTTGTCTGGTGTTATTTCCTTGGCGACCATAATGACAAATTTATTTCTGAATTCAGGTGTCCCAAAGTATACGAGTTCCAATAATCGTCTCTGATAAGTGGTTAATAAAGAATTCATCATTTGTGAAGTATCAATTATGATGTCAGCAAAGACCCGAGAGAGTTTATCTATTGAAAATTCTGCTTCATCATCAATCTCTTCGATTTTTGTACCATATATAACTCGACCATATGCATCAACATACACACTAAGCTCTTCTTGTTGCTCAACAACTTCTTCGAAAGCAATCGATGCATTGAACATAACATAATCATTTGGATCCTATTGAGTTACTGTCACTTTTGTTAATTCCTGATCTACTCGAAACGTCGCTTTAGCAGGTTCCATGTCAACAAAACTCGTCATCAAACCATCTTTAACTTCTTTCTGGCAATCCAATTCGTCATTGAAAGCAATAATATGATTTGATCCAAAGGGTATATATTCAGAAATGTAGACCTTCAAGTCCTTCAAGAATATAAAAGAAACAAGTTCATCCTTAATACCACTCATTGGTTTTCCACACCCCTTTCAACAGTTAATCTTGTCTTAAGTGCGGCAGGAGCACTCTTATATTTCACATCTTCGATTTCTGTTATTTCAGTGTTGATCTTAATGTTGCATTTATCACATGTAAGGACTACATCTTCTGGTAATACAACGATATCGTAGAGATTCCCACATGTGCAATTTATAAACTGATCAATAGCGTTCTTATCATCTATTGGGATCGATTGTAAGTATTGGATGCCCTCTGGAGTTAAACTGTAGGAATATATGTAATTGTGACGCTTTGTAGCCAACCTTATCTTTTGTATGTATCCTAACTCCCTAAGATCCTCTAAATCGTCCACTCCCTCTTGACTAACATTCAGGTAACGCCGATTATCGATGTACATAAGAGACTGAGGTGCATAGTCGTAATCAAAGATATTGTCTCTTATTCCTTTGAAAATCAAAGTTTTGACCGGTAATTCCTTGATAGACAGAACACCGTATTTCCCATCCAGCTTAGAATATTCTGCGATTAAATATAGCAATCTTTTCATCTGTTGAGTAATTTCTTCCTCGCTCATACCCTCACCCCTTCATTTGATTTTACTTCTGAGCTAATACAAAATGTATTAATAGCAATAAGTTGAAAATATACTTTTTGGTTTAAAAAGTTCTTTTGAGTTTATATAACCTAAAATAACGCCCAGATGCTGTAAAATGTTTTATATAATTAAAGAGACCTTTCTAAAAGAAGACATAAGGGAGGTGAAAAGAACTGAAGAAAATCTCTGTGTCTCTAGTAATGATTACACTGCTTCTTACAGTTGTTACCCCAGTATTTGCTGTAGAAAGTTTAACAGATGAGGATTACTTTGCAAATGTTAATGCAGATGGCTCAGGATTTCGTATTGAATACGGCAAAGGCAATAACAAAAATGAGTTAGTCATTTGGAGTTTTTACGAATTTGACGATGAAAACGAAGATCACGAGTTTCAAGATAATGAATTAATTGAAGCAACATACAGATTCCACGGTGATGATTTAGAAAAGAAACAAAGACATGAACCCCAAACGAATATCGATGAGGAATGGCTTCATTATAGATTTAAATTTGAAGATGGAACAAGAATTGCATTTACAATCTATTTAAGAAGACCAAATCTTTTAATCGACATCCAAGTAGTAGAATACGAGAAAAAACAGCCATGGAATGACATTACAATTATTTATGAAATAAATGGCAGGGGCAAAGATGCAGTGTTTGAATATCAGACAACAGAACTTACAATCACAACAAAACTCAACCCGAACTTCCTTGATGAATTCATAGATTCGCTACCATTCTAAAATATCCCTTTTCGATTTTTTTTATTAATTATAGAAGTCAAGAGACTTCATTTGCTCAATTGCATGAAATTCTGGTTTCATGTAACTCATTTATAAATAAACAGCCGATGAATAATACTCAAAATCCATAACTGCTAATTTGAGTAAGAGTAAAACTTTTGGGAACACTGCATAAATTTAGGAGGAGGAGAATATGGCTAAGAGAATGGTGATACCATGGGAACTCAAATACAAATTCGTTAAGAGAATGTTGACAACCTTATTCAAAGGAGTCATGTATGAGATCCGCGAGAAAGATGGGGCAACTGCAGCACTTGAATTTCATGAAAGAATCTGGAAAAGAGAAGATAGAGTAAAGAATATGACCGCTACACTTAAAGAGGTTTTTAAAATAGAGGGCAACGATATTGAAGCAATAAAAAAGTGGTGGGAGATCTATTGGGAACTTATTGGGACTGAAGGCACAACAGTTGAGCTGTCTGAAACACTCTGGAGAAGTAGAATTCCTGTAGGGTGTGCCTGGAAAACTGAGCCCGAAGATATTAGTGAGTGGATGGTAATCTTCGCTGATATGGTTGGCAAAACTATAAATCAGGTGTCAAAGTATACCTTAGAACGGACTAAAGCAATGTGTGAAGGAGATCCATATAGCGAATATGTTGGAAAAATAAAAAAGGAAGGATAAAAAGCACAAAGAATTGATCTCATTGCAATAATCAATTGTTAAAATCACGATATTTTCAAATTGAAAAAGCGAGTAATGCTCAAATCTAAAACATAACAAACCGACTTAGTCTTTCTAATTTTTGATAGAAAGGTTCGCGTTCTCTTAATCTAATAATTTGAGCATACTTATCAGAAAGAGCAACAGACAAACTATCTCCTTCCTTTATTTCAAGATGTACCATATGATCGTACTCTAAATAGCCCCTATTTTTTGTTACTTTGACAAAAAATCTATCGCTTGTAACTATTGGTGGTACACGAGCCGAGATAGGAGCTATTACCATTACGTCTCCTTTATGAACGATAGGACCATAAACATTGAAGTTATAAGCGGTTGATCCCACCGGCGTTGCAAAAATTAATCCATCAGCTTTTACATCGCGGGGATAAAATCTTTCAGTTTTGCCTTCGTTCTTAACATAGAGACCGAAATGTAAACTTGAGGGACAATCGCCTCTGAAGAGCCGAACTTCATTCAATGCGTAGTGTTTTTTCCCTTTAAATTCAAATTCTATTTTACGATATTCTTCGATGGTATGACCTTGAAGAAGTTGTTCTAAGGCAAGGTTCATGTCCTGTACTCTAAAGTCGGCATAAAATCCTAAACTTTTTTCTGATCTCCCTCCAATTGGAAGTACAGGTCCATCGAATTCACTAACCGCTTTTAAAAGTGTACCATCACCGCCAACTGAAATACAAATATCAGCATTTGTATCCACTACATCAAATAGCTGATATACTTTCTCTAATTCTGGATAATTCTTTTTAATCACGAGCTTAACTTTTTTTATATCTTGGAGACGCTGAATGTCATCTATCGCGCGGGAAGCCACTCTTCTTGAAGAGTGGTAGTTCATAGAATCACCTCAAGAAATCCACTCACCTAAGTTATGGACGGTTCACCCTATTTAATCATCCTCTTTAGACTCTTTCCAATATTTTTCACCATAAAAGGATTCGCATTTTGGAACGACCATGTCAACGACATAATAATGGTCAGCCTTTCTGAATATATCGTTAAAGAAGTCCACATAGGGACTTTTACAGTACGGACAAAGGCAGTTTGCCAAATACTTGAATTGACCTCCACAAGTACATGGAACAAATTGATCTTCAATTAACTGATAATTCTCAAGATTAAGCTGAATTTCATAATCTGAGAACTCATAAGGTTGACTAAAAGGTGAAATTCTCTTTACAGAAAGCGTATCTAGTAATCTGTTATACTTTTGATCAAATAAGGAAACAGCAAGATAATTTGTACACCGATCACAGTAGTAATAATCTACATCTGAAAAGCCTACGTGAAACATCTGAAACATAAAGAATTTGCCACATGAATCACATTGACTGATAAATCGATTATAAGATGGCGTTACTCTTCCCGACATCACAAAACCACGTTCAAAGACCGTAGCACCTTTCTGAACCTCTATCACAATATCATTCTTTTCAGAAGGTATCTGGAAGCTATCAAATCTATATATGATATTTGAATAACTAATTTCCTGGTCTAATTCAACTTCTATTATAGCTAGGAATACGAAACGATATATATTGATATCAAGAAAAATGCTGAAGGTTTTGCCAGCTAAATCTTCCATGTTTTGAAGGAAAAACTCATATCGTTTGATTAACACTTCTTTTCCTAATTTATGAGACATAAAATCGAGATAAAGTCTATTTTCATGATAATCTTCGTCAACTTTATATTGGATCGATTCTGAAATACTTAAAGGAGTTGTACTCTCAAACGCGAGGCAAATTTTATTGTTTATTTTTAGTGAAATTGTTTTATCTAAAAACACATTTTCTTCATTCGAATTTAATTCATCTTGCATTTACATCACCTCATTACTGCTCCGCCTCAAGGAAGCCCCGACCTTTCAGGCTGGGGAGGAATTGAGGCATTGTTTCACTTATACCGGAGTCTCTCTCTTTTTAAATATGTGTTTCGGCATATAGGTACGTGGTCTCAAGGCACACCTCTCAGAGAAGTGGAAACGGTTAATGACCGCAAGGTAGGTGAAGGAGTACACTATAGAGCCCGACTCTAGATGAGGATTACTGGGCTGGGTTGCTGTAAACACGCCCATGATATAGCGTATGATGACGTTGAAACTCTTCTGCAGGGAAGAGGACTGAAACTAAGTGCAGCTACAAGCCTCACTGTTTCAGCGTGAGGTAGTTTACCTAAAAATACTATGCTTATAGATATTAATCTGGGCTTTCATTTAGGTGATTTTTGCAACTGCGGAAAAATCTCAGGCTTTTTTTGCCTGATTTCTCCTTTTCTTAATTGACTTAAAACAATTCAAATTCCAAACAAAAAGCTTTCATACCTTATTATTCGTCATAAGGCGTTCGTAAAGAAATCAAATATCTACGGATCTTTGTAGCGACTCTTTCCATCGTATCTAGAGCCACACCAAGCATATAAGTACGAAGTCTGACCTGACGTTCTTGTTTCGGTTTTGGAATGTAACAGCAAAGCATTATTTCATCAATAATATCACGGATAAGCACAGTTCCTTTGCTACTTTCAATTATTGAGGTTTGATGATAACCTGCATGTAATTCTTCTATTGCCTTATTCGCTGTCGCATGAATAACAGCTGCTAGAGGAGTAAGTAGATCAATATCAGGTGCATTTTCCGCATTGATTGAATATGCTATAGCAAATCCCTCTTTGGTGCATAAAACACTGATTGCAATTTCAGAGGATTCATCTATTTCTGAAAGAACTTGCATAAGTGCTTTATCTCGAACAAGCAAAATAGCATCAACACCAGTGTTGCAATAGACTGAAATTTCATACTTGAGTGCTCGTTATCAAATCTTTCCAATGATGTTAAATAAAGTTTGTGAAGAAATGTTACGGCAAAATAGCTTTATTGCCAACAAAGTTTTGTGAACTACCACACTACAAGTAGGGTGGCTTCCTGAATCATCCATTCCCCAGCGGGATATGTCAAACAGGCTCAACGGGCAGTCCCTGCCCTGATAATGATGATGATGACAGTGATTCCAAATAGTAGGTTGATCGGCTTAAAATCGTGATGGCTGAATTATGATCTCTCGCTAACACCAGTCCACAGTAAGGGCAACTGTGGATTCGGGTTGCCAATGTTTTCGGTACAAGCTTCCCACACCTACTACACAGTTGTGTGGTGTTATAGGCGCTCACATATTCTACGAAAGTACCAGCTTCCTCCGCTTTGTACTCTGTAAAATACATGAGTTGTCCCCAGCCGGCGTCACTAATCGACTTGGCGAGACGATGGTTTTTAACCATGTTGGTGATTTGTAAGTTCTCATACACAATCAGGTCATAATTATCGACCAGTTGCCGACTGAGCTTGTGATGAAAGTCCTTGCGCTGATTTCGTACCTTTCGGTGCACCTGTGCTAACTTTTTGTTCTGCTTGTAGCAGTTATGTGAACCCTTCTGCTTCCTGTCTTTCCTTCGCTGCACTTTGGCTACTTTCTTCTCCGAGTTTCTCAACCAGCGGGGGT
>JAEORY010000099.1 GCA_016840645.1 Candidatus Borrarchaeota archaeon
GTCTTAATGGTGAGGTTGAGCAAAGTCTTTGCACTGACATCCGTAACAACTTCAACCCGAACGATGCCGTCCCTTTCAAGGATACCGAAAACAGGCACTTTCCCGGCAGCGCCTCTGCCTCTGTTGCCTTTTCTTCTACCCCCGAAGTATGCCTCATCCAGTTCGATCTCTCCTGTAAGCAGATGATTGCTGTCGGTGTTGTTCGCTACAATAGCCATCCTCATTACATTGACTGCTTTAAGGACAGTAGGATAGCTGAGGTCAACCTGTTGGCAGATTTTCCTGGCAGAGAGCTCCAATTCAAAGAACTTAATAATCCAAAGCCAATCTCGGCAACTAATCCGGACTTTATTAATCCATCGTCCGGTGAAATCATGAAAGGTGTATTTACACCGTTTACATCTAAACCTTTTGCCTGCGATTCTGTAGATTTCGTAGCTACGACATCTCCTGCAGAAACGACGGTAGTTTTTCCAACATAGATTTGTAAAGAACCTTCGAGCTATATTTTCAGTTCTGATAAGATTTTCAAAGGATTTTAGGTCCATGACACCATATTAATCTGGTGCCAAATGTTTTACAATTACCGAAAATTATTATCTATCTACCAAAAAAGGAAATCTCCTGTTAAGAAAAAACTGAACTTATAGAAATAATCTTAACAAAGGAGGTTTCAAATAGGTGTAATAAATCGTATAAGAGCATAGGAATTTCGTCAAATAAAGAGTTCAGAGTCTCACAGGAGCATTTGATCGCAGGAATTGACTTGCCAAGGAAAAGCACAACGCATTCTTTTGCACCACCACAGAAAGACACTTCTGGAGTGTCTGGTCTTTAAGAATACTATATTATCGTTCCATAAATAATATTACATCTAAGCAACGGCAGCCTCATCCATTTTATAATGCCATCTAAATACAACAGGCTCTTGATTGAATTCGGCAATCCCTTGGTATATGCGCTCCACAAGCTCCTGTTTTGAGCTAACTCGAATACGGCGTAACACGGATCGAGATAACTTACTGAAAAAAACTTCTATCAGATTAAGCCATGAACCATGCTTTGGGGTAAAGACAAAATCAAAACGACTCGGCTTATCCTTCAGACACTTCTGAGTCTCTTTGGATATGTGAGCGGAATGATTGTCAAGAATCAATCTGATTTTCCAATGCTGAGGATAAGTTGCATCAAGCTTTGATAAAAATTCAATAAATTCCCGACTCCTATGCCGATCTTTGACCAGAGGAATGATATCGCCTGTATGTAAATCAATACCGGCAAGCAGAGAAACGGTGCCAAGTCTTTTATATTCGTTGTCTCGGGTGATAGCGGGATGCTTATTAGGTATGGGTAATAAATCTGCCACGATGTTTTTAATAGCCTGTATGCCGGGCTTTTCATCATAGGAGATGGTGGTACAATTGCGCTCAGGCGATGATGTCTGTTTGTTGAGGAGTTCGACTTCTTTGTACACATAAAGTACATCGGCCATTTTCATTTCAAAGTCCTGGTTGCGTCGTTCCTGGTAATACCTGATCTTATGGGGTTTAATGTTTCCTTTGGATAGAATCGCGTTGAGTCTGCTTTTGCCCAGTTTCAATAGACCTGGATAGCCTTCTTTTTCGCAATGCGCTCTTACATGTCTGATAAGGGCGGAATAGGTCCAGGTTTCTGATGCGTACCCCAGGTCGTTTGGTTTCTGGCAGGCAAGGGATAACACCCACATCTTTGCATCGTCAGGTATCCGTGCCGGCCGGCCGGGCCGAGGCAGGTCTTTCAGCGCCTGCAAAGGGCCGAAGCTAATAGCTCTGTCTAGTGTGCGTTCCACGGCAGGGCGATTGGATTTTATTTCACGTGCGATTTCGGTGACTTTTTTTCCGGATTCATACATGAGAAGCACTGTAGCGCGATTCACTCTGCCTGCCGGTTCTGTTCGGCTCCGGCTTATTTGATTTAATTTTTCGCGTATTTCCATGGTAAAGTTCAAAGGTGGTCGTTTTTTCATGATTTCTGCCTCCCTCGTAAATTTTTACTTGGGAAGATAACATCAAATCAATCATATTGCAATATTATTTATGGAACGATAATCTAGAGTGGGCTTGAGAAGCTATTCACACATATTGAAGTGGTGAAATCGAAGTATGCTCTTGAAAAGCTAATATTTGGTTTTGAACCAACAGCTAACTCTCATAAGCCATTGGGAGAGTATCTGGTGCACTGTGATCGTAGTGTTGTGTTAGTCAGTGGCAAATCGGTAAAGAATAACCGCGAGCTTTTGGATGGTCACTGGGACAAACATGACACGAAAGATTCATACAACGCAGCTGACCTAATCTCCCAGGGAAAATTCATGTACTATTAAGCTTTTAATCCTTGCATGGACTTTGATGAAGAAGCAGGAATTCTTTAATCCTGGTTATCTGAACAAAGCGGATCCTTTTGAGCAGCCAACTGGAAAAGCTGCTCCTGAAGCTTTAGAGTGTCTGCCAAGTCCTTTTTTACATTTAGAAATATCTTATTGAATTTGTCAAATTTCAATAAAAAGCCAATTTTCCCTCTACCAACATATTAGTCCGGTTCGATTTCGCCGATATTGAACGGCTCCTATCCCAGCAACGATAAAATTTTTAGCACAATGCTCTGCTTTAGAGCAGCTTCCTTAAGTAAGCCTATCCGATTATCGGATTGGATCTTTTTGAGAAATTCGATTCAGTCCTTCATTGTTATCTCCATCTATTAAATTTTCTTATACAATCATTTTCACCACTGTCTTAAACATTCGGCCGAAGCCTTTCATTTAATACTTCCCTAAAGATTATTGCTAAACAAAAGTCAAACAGAGACTTGATCCTTTTTCATAGTTCTCCAATTTTCTTGAAGATGAACTGACGATACTCTGCTCCTTCTCGATATTCATCAATAAGAGGAGTTATGTCTTTCTTGGCGAACTTTCGTAATGCGTCACTCAAGGTTTTTTGTTCATCCGTGAAGGAAAGATCAATCATGATTCTTTTTTCTATTTGCCTTGAAATACAGGTTCCCTTCTTTCCTTAAATGCCTTGACTCCTTCCCTAGCGTCAGCAGATTGAATACATAACGTCTGTGCGTAACATTCAAAGTCAAGTTCTGTTTTCAGATCTTTGTCCAGACTCCCTGTCAGGGCCTTTTTCGTCATTTTTATGGCAAGAGTTGGACCGTTTAGTATCTTGTTCACTAAACGACTAACCTCATCATCAAGACCTTCCGGAGGCACAACCCTGGTGAGCATACCCATACGATATGCATCAGGGGCTCCAATAACCTCCCCAAGCATGAGCATTTCCGTGGCCCTTGTAAGACCAACCAGCCTCGGAAGCAGGTAGGCTGCCCCCGCATCCGCACCCGTAAGCCCGACTCGAACGAAGAGAAATCCAAATTTGGCAGCTTCGACTGCTATTTTGAAATCACATGCAATAGCTAATATTGCACCACCACCATAGGCATCTCCATTTATCCTTGCAATAACAGGAATATCCATCGTCCGTATCTTTTCGATACAATCAAGATACACCTTTACTACCCTATGGGCTTCGACGGCATCACTATTAACCCGTAAAATCTCATCCATATCCCCACCGGCGCAAAACGAATTTCCTTCTCCAGTCAGAATTAACACCTTAAGTTTTTCATTCTGACATACAACCCTGAGGGCATCTCTTATATCCACTCCCATCTGGGTGGACATGGCGTTGAGAACATCAGGGCGATTCAAGATAATCGTTGCTCTTGCTCCATCTAAAGCCAGTTTTATGGTTTCGTATTCCATATTGCCTCCTTTATTTTCAGAGCCTGGGAGATGTTTATTTTAATTTAGATTGCGTTCTTCAGCTTTTATCCAAACTAAACTTTTCTCGTGCTTCATCAGGCGCAGCAACCAGATCAGCCTGTTTCTTTTTAAGCTTTCTACTAAGGGTTAATTTAATCTTCCTCTCAATGAGGCTGAGCGATGCTCCTTTGTGCCGTTTCCCAATGATGGTGTCGATCTCCCAATCACCGATCCGTTTTCTGTTATCCACGATGGCTGGTCGTTCATCGATACTTTCATGGCCCTTTATCTGACCGTATTGATCACATGACCCGTAGCGTTTCCTATGTTTTTTATGAGCGTGTCTCAAGTGGCGATATAAAGTACCCCTTCTGACTTTATCGGCAAGCACATGGTGGTAGACAGTCTTATGCCTAATTCGAAGGTTATGTGTTATTGTTAAGACACCACAAACCTGCTCCGCGCTAAAATCCTGACAGAGAAGTCCTTCTAGGAGGCTAATAACTTCAGGGATGAGTTTGACATATTTTTTGGCTTTTTGGCCTCGTACCACAGGTATGAAATGAGCATGCTTCGCGCGGTAGCCTTTTTTCTTGGTTCCATTTCATTTCCCTACTTACTGTGGATTTGTGAATCCCTATTTCAGAGACAATGTCTGTTTTTGAAAAATTTGCTTTCATACATGCGTATAGGTGGTATCGTTCCTCTTGAGCTACCTGTGTGTATTGACCCGTAAGTGCTTCTTTCACTTGGTGGTTTGAGGATGCGTGTTACATCGCAGTTAACTCGCATCCTTAACCGCTTTGTCGTGTTGGACTTATGAGTTGAATTTAGATTTTATTCGATTTTAAGTGCGTGAAATACAGATATATTTATACATTAAAAGTAATTTAAAGTCACTTCAAACAAATATATACTTAAAATCGTCAGATCAGTTGATCTGATTATAAACGCTAAACGTAAAGTCAATTTCCGCTCCGTTAATCCGGCTTTTTAACCCTAAACAAAATGCCCATCGGCGTTAAGAATCCAGACTCTGGGTTTGTTGTTGACCATTGCGGTTAATACTTTGTTATATGAAATCCCAGCATATAAAACTATGATACCTGAAATCTATACGTAATTCCACTAATATCAGAAATGTCGTGGTATTCAAATCGTAATCCAACAGCCTATTCGGTTTTCTTACTGCCCAATCCCAAGGAGGATCAAGAGTGTGCAATAGTAGATGAAATCTGAAAAATCCTCTGATTCAATGTTTCTGCTATGGTTGTTGAGAAATCGAAAGCCAAAAACTTATGTACTTGTGTTTATAAGATCGATACAAGTTTAGTACAAACAGAGAATTGACTATGCCACGAAGTCATAACCTATTGATCAAGTTAGCCAAGCGAAATATAAAGATTCTTTAGATCCTCAACTGCTTCTTTCTAACATTTCCCCTGAGTGAATGAATCTCGATAAAATCGGGAAGGGAACTTTTGCTACTTCTTTAAAATGTAAAATGATTTTAGGTGCATAGCCATAACCGAATCTTAAAAATCTGCACCTTTTGGGCCAATAAACCCTCTAAAAATTTGGCTTTGTCTTGTTGATTTAAGACATTACCGCCAAACGAATTTCACAAAAGGCCTTCAACCACACTATCATGTAGGCACTGTGTACTTGACACACAACGATGCTTTTCTTATATTTTTCCATAATAAGGGCTGTCTTACCAATCAATCATGCAGATAAATATCTCTCAAGTAATCTACTCTGGGATCAAGGGACTTTGTGGTTGACACACCTTCGCCTGTTATCTATGCTTCTTCCCTAATACTTTCTTGGCATAGATGGTGAAAGCTAGTTCGCGCAATGTTTTCGTATTCATTTGTCAAGAAGACTTAAACGAATGGATACACCATATGACAACTCATAGTACTCCAAAATCTCATTTCCGAAATGATCTACGTAATTTTTTTGACGCTCGGAGCATCGCCATTATTGGAACATTTAAGGAGGGATGGTTTGGTGGGTCTATAATGATTACATCATTGATGAATGCCGGCTATAAGGGGAAAATCTTCCCTATTAATCCGTCTTATAAGGAGGCTCATGGCCTGAGCGTTTACTCCAGCGTGAGCAATGTAAAAGACAGTATTGACCTAGCGATCATCATGATAAACGCTAAGAGTGTGCCCCGAGCTGTACATGAATGTGCAGAAAAGGGTGTGAAAGCGATTATCGTAGTAGCGGATGGCTTTGCAGAGAGAGATCAAGGGGGACTTCTGCTTCAACGCGAGATAGTGGATATTGCGGAACGTACTGGTATTCGTATTATCGGTCCAAATACCGCGGGGATCGTGAATACCGCCAATGGCTTGAACATGTGTCCGTATGATGCCGGGTATTATAAACTCAGAAAAGGATCAGTAGCTATTTGTGCTCAAACCGGTGTAACGAACCCTCAGGCATTTCCTTATCATGATCTTCAGTTCGGGGTGAGTAAGATCTGCGATTTCGGAAATAAATGTGATGTGGATGAATGTGATCTTCTGGAATACTTGGAGGAGGATTCTTCGACGAGTGTTATTAGCATGTATCTGGAAAGCATCACTAATGGACGAAGATTCTTGGAAGTTGTCAGCAGAGTTGCTCTAAGGAAGCCTGTTTTACTATTGAAAGCGGGAAAAACCCAGGAGGGTGCTCGTGCATCGGCCTCCCATACCGGCTCCCTTGCCGTCGATGATCATATCTTTGAAGCGGCATGTAATCAGGCAGGAGCTCTGAGGCTTGAGAGATTCAATGATCTCTTTGAGATACCGAAGATATTTGCCTATCAGCCATTACCCCAGGGCAACAGGATAGGTATTGTCACGTTTACTGGTGGTTTAGGAGTACTGTCAATAGACGAGAGTGCGAAATATGGATTGGTTGTCAGCAGGCTGAGCAAACGAACAAGGGATTTTCTTAACGATATTTTTCCAAACTTGGGGGAGATTCCGATAGATATAGGGCCACCGTCTGTGACCATAAAGGATTTTCTCTCTCATTACCCTAAGATTATCAACGCGGTCATTGCCGACGAAAATGTGGATGGCCTGTTCAATATCCTATGGGTTGATCATGTTGGAAGATATGTTGAAGTGCATGAAACGGTGTATAGACAAATTAGGGGTAAGCACCAAAAGCCTATATTAACATGGCTCTATAGTCCAAATCAATATATGATTGCGGAAATGAAACAGCGAATGGAGGAATTGAAATATCCAGTATTTAGCGACCTGGAGACCTCAATAAGGGCGCTCGGCATGGCTTTAAGATTTAGAAACCTCACACAAAGAAACTAGATATTTCTCAATGTGGCTTAAGGCTATTGTTAATCGTAATTTGCGCTGGTGACTTTATCACACATGGTCTGCTCGACAAGTCGCCTCCACGTGTAAGCATACCATATCACAAGATACATTTGTGCATATTAAAATGGTTGAAAATAGGGACATCCTCAAATAATTCAATAAAATTATCCCATGAGGTGATAGTTGTTCTCTTCTGCTATAATTTCACCTCTCTGAACTGAAGAGCTTATTACAGAAGAGCTTATTACGAGAAGTCGGAATTCCTGTAAGGGGTAGGATTGCAATTTTTTCCCAATTCAACCTCTCTAGGTCCAGTTCTTCATCTTTTCAAAATGTTGCACCATCTACTCACATCTCAGAAGGAGAGAAAATAAGGCTAGGCTATCGAGAGTAGAATTACTTTCTTTGCAGTGTGTCTCAGTTCTTATATAGCCTCTAATCATCTGTAAAAAATAACAAGGCCGGTCTTTCAGCAACTCTAAGCCTTACAAGCAAGGGATTTCAAAGGTATTTAAAATAAATCCTCTCCATTCTTTAAAGTAGGAGAAACTAAATATTGCAGTTTGTGCCTTCATTAAAAAACTCATGCTAAATTTTCCATATAGTGAAATCTTATAAATTTAAACATTGCATATAGTAAGTTGAAATTTCAACATTGAATTGAATCTCGTAAGCAGAAAAACTCAATAGAAAAAACGTATTTCAAGGTGAAATAGATTGTTGGGAAGCAATGATCGATATCCAATGTTTGTACCGGAACTAGATGAATGACTATCAGCAATAGCCCTTTCAAAATTGTGATGCTTTTCCAATTTGGTCGATGGATGATTTTAGTTACAGGTTACACGAAATCATAGTCGGCCACCACATCTTGTGATTTGCAGAATTGGGCCTAGGTGTTAGGTTACTGTTATAATAGAAAGTCGTGCCTTGTCTGAAGGGCTTACAAATGATGTTAGTAATCTGTAACGGTATCAAACAAGTATCTGGGCAGGCATATCATTATGAAAGTACCGTTTTTCGGTTAATAATATGACTTTGATTCATGATCCCTAATCCTCCTCTCTAACGTATCATAAATCTCCCTATCAATAATCTTTTCCCAATCTCTACGAAAATCCGTGGGGTAAATTTCTATTACATCATACATATTTTGTTTATAGGCTCTCCGTTTATAATTGTTGAGCTTTGCTTTTTTGGGGTTTTCATTCATTCCTAAATATTCAATTAGTATATGATAATCATCCAGAAAAAAATCAGGATAAAAAATCTTGGTCTTCCCTTGATATACAACTGCCACTGGCCTTTCGTAGGTGAAATTAATTTTCCTATTGTGCAGATAATTACCGATTTTTCTCTCACCCATTGATTTGTAATGATTCAACAGTTTGTTCTGGAAAATCATGATAGGAGCCACAATGTCCCAATGCTATTTAAATCTTGTGGTTCCAATAGATCCCCTTCTGGATGCAAATAGAGTGGATAAGAAAAATCAGTCTCTTCCTTGTTTTCTCTCTGAATATTCTTACAAAACAACTCTTATCAATAATGATTCTTTCTTAGTTTGAGATTGCGAGCAAGAGACATCTTCAGAAATGAGATAGGGGAATAATATCTTGATGAAAGTTTTATAAATTCTCTAAAATTATATTCCAAATGAATATCAAATCTATCGTTGGCTGGATGGCTCAGTCGAAAATTACCCAAATTTTACTTTCATTCTCTTCTCCACACTCCAAGGCAAGTAGAAAAAGCCCTTGGAATAAAAAAGATTAAGATGAAGCCCTTTGTAGAAAAGAAACTTATTGAAATTCTCAATCCAGAAGCCAGGAAAGGCCATCTTTATAGAATAACTGATACAGCAAAAAGCCAGCTTAATGTATCTGTTTTTAATAAAAAAGGTGGAAGAAATTTTAAATTGATAGGGTGGATTGTATCAAGTCCTCGACAAAGGGTGGTTATTTTAAAAGTACTGGATGGTCTAAAAAGGACCTCTGAAAACATACGAGAAAGAGCGTCAAGATACAATCCTCACTTATCGAGAATAAGCACAAAGGGAATATTAAAAGAGATCATCAAGAGAAATTTGGTTCAGAGTAAGATGATTGACGTGAAAAGATATTATTGGATTAGTGAAAAAGGGAGGGTGGTGAGGGAAAAGTTGGAGTTTAATATAGAATGAGACATGCCGAGATCTACTCTTTTTTGTCTACCAAATGTCTACCTTTTTCTACCGACAGCATGCTAAGTATTTGATATTATTCACATCATGCACAGCATCCACAAGGGGATTTTGAAAATAGGTGGCCAGGAAATACGTTTTAATTTCAACAATTTATAGATTTATTTTTATGTGATTATGTCTGAATGGGGTTCAGGGGGTCGCGAGTTCAAATCTCGCCGTCCCGATCAGTAAATATCAAAACCCCTCCCCTCATTACTGCCTTTTTAAAATCTTCTATTTACTTTTTATCTTTGCAGTATGTTAAATATTTAGCCTGAAGGAGGTTTTAAAAACGAAAAGATATAAAAAATCTATGGCTTTTCTACCATGAGATACCTATCTTTTGGGAGCCGAGAAAAAATCACAGCACCTGCACACGGTGCAACAAGCTTTTTAGGTAATGTATTGCCAATTACTTGGAAGAGTTCTAAACAACAGGAACATAAGTTTGCACTTCTGTCAATCGAATAGGGAATTTTTTGGCCATTTGACTCGATATAAAATTGGGGTTTGATAAAATTGGCGTGACATGCCGTATGAGTGAGAAAAAGAGAATCCCAGTCCTCCTCAGATCCGAGTTTCCTTGCCCACCTTATCCAAATTCTTTTTTCAAGGTCTGTAATAATATACCACTCTCGAGGAACGAGAGGCTTAAATTGTTCGTCCTTTACCATGTTCTTTTTTTCTTCTTTTGTCATTGTTCTTGGTAGAATAAAATCTGATCGTGTAATCACAGCTTCTTTAAATCGTTTATAGCCATCTAATTCAAATGAGCTAATTATGAGATATTTTCCATTTTTCTCTGAGTTTCTATACCAGCTCCCCTGTCTGTGGCATGTGCTGTCCCACACCTCTGGAGGGACGCTAATTATCTTACTGATCTCATCAAGGCCAACGCAAACGACTGCCTTCCCTGGTTTAAGCTTTATATTCTGGCGCATGAGGTCTACTCTTAGTTCTTCTTCTTGTTCCCTCCATAACCAGTATACATGTTTGATATATTTCTTTTGTGGCTTAATCGTTAATTCTCCTTTTTAATTTTTACACAACGGTTTATCGAGTCTATTGATTTTATAGATTTAGCTACTTTAACTTTCTTTATTCACTCACTTGATCAATCATAGTCATAATCTGACCCTCATCAAATCCGTTCAGGTGTATGGCGCCTGATCTGCAAGAAGCGACACAGAGACCGCATCCCTTGCAAAGTACAGGATTTATCT
>JAEORY010000100.1 GCA_016840645.1 Candidatus Borrarchaeota archaeon
CGAGAAATTCAAGTGTCCAACTTGTGGAAGCACATTAAGTATGAAACTTGAAAGACAAAAGTCGGTTTAAATAGAAAAAGAATTGAAAAAAAGGAGTGTGACCCATGGAAAGGCTTAGAAAAATTAAAAATTATTTCAAATGGATTAAGCCTGGTTGGAGGAAAGAGATGCGAGAAAATTATGATCGTGTCTTGAAAGAAAAGATGTTAAATAGTCTAACAAACTCAGATGAGCTATTAGGAGAGATCCAGAAAGCTTCGGTTGACATAGGTAACGATGATGTATTAAAGTTAGGCGAAAGATTAAGAAAGAAATTGAACAGATTTCAACAAGACGTTGAGTTGATGGCTCCCATTTTCGAATTTGAAAAACTCCAAAAACAAAGCAAGATTGCTGAAGGCCCAACAAAGTTTGATGTTACGTTAGAATCAGATACGTTCAAAAACCTTGTTGGAATAGATATGCTTACGTTATTTGAAGTGGATGCAATGGCTGAAGTATTACGAGAAACCTTACTTCCTAAGGTAGAAGATGGTAATGCTGAAGACGCTAAGAAAGCTCTAAGAGAAATAAAGAGTGATATGGATGATGTAGTGAGTCTTTTCAAAAAGAGAAATGATTTATTGTTAGGTGTGACCCCTGCAGATCATATTTACCAAGCAATACCTGGTAGATGGCATGGTGTATACAAAAATATCGAAGAAATTCTTGACGAAAAACTATGGCAAATGAGACATCGAGAAAAGGACAAAGTCAGTGAAGTTAGAAAAGCAATGGAAGACGAAAAAGCGAAAAAACCACGACTTTTTGGCAAAGGCGACTACTATGAGAAACTTGGAGAAGAAATTCTTAAACTCAAAGATATGATCAAAAATGAAACAGGAGGCATCTGTTTGCTCGCAGATCTCTACATGAAAATGCGTGAACGTAGATTGGACATAGAATTCAATGTAAATGATGTCGAAAAAGCAGTTAAGAAATTAGATAAATCAGGAATGATAGCTGATATGCATGTATTACCTTCAGGCTTAAAACTAATCGAATTTGTGCCAGTTGGCATGACAGAAGATTCACGAACAGTACTTGAGATTGCTGCAAACTCTAATGGCTATATTTCACTTGAGGATTTGATGATAAAAACACAATGGGATAATGAGCGCGTAATGCGAGCTTTACAAACCCTTGAGCAAGAAGGAGTTACCCGACGTGATTCAAGTTATGCTGGAGGCACAGCTTGGTATGTACCAAGCCTATATAAAGGATAAGGAGAGGATGGAGAGAAATGTCGTCGATTAAAGAATGGTTTAGAACTAGGAAAGTAGACAAGGATGTTAAAAGAGTAGCAGACAAAGGATTAGATGCTGATGAGGTAATTGAGAAGGAATGGGGTAGAGATCGATATACATACATTTGGAACCACCAAGTATATCCTGGAATAATACATCGACTTACTTATGAAGATATTATGAATGCTCCGCCAATTTATGATATGCACTGCCCGGGATGTAGAAAACTTGCAGAAGCAAGGAAATGTCCAAAATGTGGAACACTTGCAAATAAAGGACAACAATTCTGTAGAAAATGTGGAGCAGATATACCTACCGAACGAGTTTCTACAATAAAAGCAGGTCAGGCTTTCTGTAAGAAGTGCGGATATGATGCGAGACTTCAGGAACCCATTCGAGGATTTGTTGTACGATCGTATGAAAAAGCACTGTTTTATAAACAGGGAGCTTTGATAGGAGAATTAAGCGCAGGGGTATATGATTTAATACCAGAAGAAGAGAGAAAAATTGAAGAAAAAGCGAGAGAACGTGCACAAGAATTAGAAACTTCAGGGAAACTGGACAAAGCGTGGAGGAAAGAGGATTCTAAAGGACTACTTCACAAAATCTTCAGCGGAATGGATGTACGAAAACTCTATAGTGCACTAGTTGGCACTGAAGTCGTATGGGTAAATACACGTGAATATAAAATTCCCTGGGGAGTTCCTAAACGTATCTATACACAAGATAAGATAAAGATCGGAGCCTCAGGCACGGCGTACATCAAAATTAGTGACCCTAAACGCCTCGTTCAAAACTTTATTGGTGGTAAGGAGAAATTAGCGCCTGATGAGTTTGATAACTGGGCAAAGGACTCCATGAGAGGAATTGTAACTCAAACATTATCCACCTATCCATTAGAAGATGTGTTTTCAAATCGAGAAGGTATTTCCACTAAAGCAAAAGTAATCGCCGAAAATACATTTGGTGATTGGGGAGTCCAGTTAGCGCGACTTGAAATAGCAACAATTGCTGGAGCTGAAGAATACGAAGAATTAGTTATACAAAAAACTGCCAAGGCGAAAATGATAAGTTCCGAAACAGAACTTGCGATGCTTGAAAAAGAAAAGGAGTTAAAACTAGCAGAATTAGAAGCTATGAAAGCAAAATATGAAGCACTCTCATCAACTGCTGAAGATGAAGCACTTGCAAGAATAGAAGCTGAAAAGTACGCTACAATGAAAGGGATTGACGCAGAGTTGTATTTAAGAGCTAAAGAAGCGGGTATAAGCGTTGAGGAACTGGTAAAAGCTGAAGGATATCGCGAACTAGGTAAGAAAGGTGTCTCAATTGATGCATCCCCCACAATAGTCACCGGAGTTGGTGTTGTTCCAGTCGCAGGTCCATCAACGATTCCAACCACGTCTACTGATACAGGTAAAATTAAAAAAGAGATACAAGAGCGTCAAGAAAGAATAGAAAAAGCAGATGATCTACTCCTTGATGGAAAGATCTCCGAGGAGAAGCACTCAGATTTAGTTGCACGCCTGAAGAAGGAGATTGCAGAGCTCAAAGCACAGTTAGGTTAAATAATAGTGTTCCAACCCCATAAAAGAACAATCTTTGTAAGAGATCTCAAAATATCAAATCTTTCACTTTTTTTATCCTTTTTTTGAATTTCTGATTCTAAGCAAAAAAATAGTCTATACAGATATTAAAGAATCAATTCTTATTTTTAGCAAAAATCCCGCCGTTTTATTTACAGTCTTGGTCTTGTTGTATAACGAAAAGGATAGTTTATTTAAATTGGGAATTTAAGAAAAGAGATATTGGTTTCCTTTTTCTTCTCTTTAGAGATAAAGAGAAAAAATAAGGCTCAAATTGACAACTGGCAAATGTTTATAAATGAATTAAATCTAGTATCGAAAATACTAGAATAGAGGAACAAAATCTCGTATTGGTGAGATGTTTCATGGTTACCATTTATGAAGTGCCAGTGGCTATACTAAATAAAGAAGTTGCGAGTGAACTTAAGAACATAGATGAACTTAAACCTCCAGCATGGGCGTCCTTTGTTAAAACTGGCGTCTTTCGGGAGAAGGCACCGACCAATCCTGATTGGTGGTATGTTAGATTAGCTTCGCTTCTAAGGAAGGTTTATATTAATGGCCCAATTGGAGTCAATCGTCTTCGAATAAAGTATGGAGGAAGACTACGCAAAGGAAATAGAAGAGAACATTTTAGAAAAGGCGCTGGGAAGATAATTAGATTAGGTTTACAACAGTTAGAGGCATCAGGTTTTGTTGAGAAGACAAATAATACTTCTGGACGAATATTATCGGCAAAAGGTTGTTCTTTTATGGATCGTGCTGCTAACAAGATTTTAATGCAATTAAAAAAATAAGAATGATTTTTTAACTTGGAGGGAAAAACTTTGTCGGATGAAGAACTTGAAGAATTAAAGAAAAGACGCATACTTGAGTTACAACAGCAACAAGGAGAAAAAGAGCGACAAGCACAAATGCAACAGGAACTAGACGCCCAGAAACAAGCAATACTCCGACAGATATTGACCCCTGAAGCAAGAGAACGATTGAATCGAATAAAAATTGTGAAACCCGAATTGGCTGAAGCTGTTGAACTTCAATTAATTCAACTTGCACAAGCTGGACGACTTGGCAATGTATTAACTGATGACCAATTAAAAACCATTTTAAGAAGATTGACTGATAAACAAAGAGATATTAAAATCACACGAAAATAGGAGATTCTTGTCATTGGCACGATATAAACCTTTAGGAAAAAAATTGCGACTAGGAAAAGCACTGAAACAATCAAGAAGCGTTCCTGCATGGATAGTAGTTAGAACTCGAAGAAGAGTGCGTACACATCCTAAAAGGAGACATTGGCGACGTACACGCTTAAAGAAATAGTAGAAAGGATGCGTAAACGAAATGTCAGAAGAAGAAATATTAGATGAAGAAATTGAAAAAGAAGAGTTATATACTATTCCATTTCGTGACGTAAAGCACGCCCCACGGAATCAACGGACAGTTCGTGCGATAAAGATTCTGAAACACTACATAGAACGTCATATGAAAGTAAATCCTATTGACATTCGAATTGATCCAGAACTCAATGAAGAACTTTGGAAGCGAGGCATCGAAAAACCTCCGAGAAAAATAAGAGTTAGGGCAGTGAAGGACACCGAAGGGATATGTGAAGTTTACTTAGCAAAATGAAATTCTTATTTCAGTAGATATTTCTCTTTTTGTTTTTTCATAAATAAATGTAATCACTATACTAAATAATAAATAAGAGTTTAAAGTGCGAAAGTTTGTGAGATCCTAACTAATTCAGGACCGGTCGTCTCTTCGCCTGTAACGCACCCCTGTGAATTAACTAAAATTCCGGTCGAGACATATGGAACGCCTCTATTTACCGTGCCAATATCCGAAGGAACACCACCTAAGCCTTCGCTAATCCATTCTAATTCCTTCTCAGTAGCCATTGGATGTACCATAGCTCCTTCATTGGTAGCTGCACCACTTGCTCCGACTAAAGATGAACTGACGATCTTTCCTTGAAGAACTTCAACGTTAAGGATATCATTGATTTGCTTGATGTCTTCTTTATCAAAATCATCCGCTACAATTGCACCTTTGTCATTAGCAAGAATATGATTTCCGATAGTTAGCTTACTTTTCGACCTTTCAACAGGGATACCAATTTCCTTCTTAAGATACTCGATTTCATCATCGGAAGTAAGAAAATGAGTTAATAGACCGTGTTTGTTACCAGCAGCTAAAATTCCAATTAGATATGATTGATAAATTGACGTTTTAATAATTGGCGCTTTGAAAACCTCGTGTAGCGTATTGACTACTCGTTTAGGGAGATTTCTTGGAATTAAGACGTAGCTCTCCGTAGCAAGTGAAATGATGCCTATTGATGAAATACCGTTAAAGTTACTTTGAATAATAACCACATAGTTCACCAGTACATGTTAATCTAGTTTTAATCTCAGAAAGAACTCTCACCAGATAAATATCACTCAGAACGAAGTCTTTGCAAGATGAATGACCTTGTTAGAAGAAAAAGATATTAAGCTTTTGATTATGTTATTGAAAAACTAATTTTCACAGTAAGAAATATTTGATTTCACAAAGCGAAAACTCTAAACCCCCAATGTAAAAGGTTAAAAGATAATATGTTAAGATGTGCACAAAAGGTTTCACAGAAAATAGAGGTGTTTTTGTTGTCAGTATTTCGGATTTATGGATTTTATAGGGCGAAGAAGAAAAAGATCCCATTCGCTAGAGAGGTTAAAGCCCTAAAAGAAACTCATGCAATTGAAAATGTTTTATCTCTCATAGGGAGTAAACACAAAGTTCCAAGAAAATTCATAAAAATAACAGAAATTAAACAAATTCAAGATGAAGAAATTACCGATCCTGTACTGAAGAGTATTACTTCTGAATTATCACGAATATAAATAATTTGCCAAGGGAGGCATAAAGAATGGCTGAAGAACAAAAAAAGATTGAACAGATGGTTCTCGAACTCAATCAACTACAAGCTAATGCAGATGTATTAAGAACAAATGTCGAAGCTGTTGAAGGTCAAATTAATCAAATTACAATAACAGGTGTTACACTTGATGGAATCAATAAAGCAGAAGAAGGTCAAGATATCCTTTTACCTATTGGATCGAATTCATTTGTTTTTGCAACACTTCAAAACGTACAGAAGATAATTCTAGGGATAGGTAGTGATGTAGCTATTGAAACGAGTATAGAGAAAGCTCAAGAAAAACTTGCTGAACGGTTACAAGAACTACGAGGAATTTCCACAACGCTCCAAAACCAGTTGAGAACCACTCTCCAGAGAATAGAAGAACTTCGGGCTACTGTACAAGAAATTTACAATAAGATGCAACAAAGATAGCATCAATATTACTTTTTTCTGAACAATTACTGTTTAAGTGACCTTCACAGAGAGAAATGAAGATGTTTGAAAAGCTAAAAAAGAGCCTCACAGGATTCGCTGACAAGGTATCCACTAAGACTTTAAGCGAAGATCAAATTGATGATGTTCTCTGGGAACTCCAATTAATTCTTCTTGAAAACGATGTTGCGCTTTCCGTGGCAGCTGAAATTGGAGAACTGATGAAACAACAGTTAACTGGTGAAAAGGTAGGTCGTCTTAAGAGCACAAAGAAATTTGTCTATAGTGCCTTAAGAAATACAATTCTAGAAATCCTTACAGTAGAGGGTATAGATCTTTTTGAGTTAGCAAAAAAAGGCAAGGAACAGGGTCAACCCTTAACGATTGTGTTTTTAGGAGTTAATGGTACTGGAAAGACAACTACTCTAGCCAAGCTTACCAGTCTATTTCAAAAAAAGGGTTTTTCTGTAGTCCTTGCAGCCTCGGATACATTCCGCGCAGGAAGTATAGAGCAAATAGAAATACATGCCAATAGACTTGGGGTTAGAGTAATCAAACACAAATATGGCTCAGATTCTGCTGCTGTTGCCTTTGATGCTGTTAGTCATGCAATTGCCAAAAACATAGATATTGTTCTAATTGATACTGCTGGGAGAATGCAAACCAATAAGAACCTTATGGGAGAGATGGAAAAACTTGTTCGTGTTCTTAAGCGAATCGAAGACGCGAACGTGATTACAGTCTTTGTAGGAGACAGTCTTGCTGGTAATGATGCCGTCGAACAAGCACGTGAATTTAATGAAGCGGTAGGAATTGACGCTTCAATTCTGACGAAACTAGATGCAGATAGTAAAGGAGGAGCCGCAATTTCTATTGCTCATGTTACGAAAAAGCCCATTGTATTTATTGGAATCGGTCAAGAATACAAAGATCTAGAGGCATTTTATCCTCAAAAGTTTGCTGAAAAGATCTTACCAGAAAGTGCTATATAATATAATTATTATTAAATCTTAATTGAGTTGGTTAACTCTTGTTTAGAAAAAGGAGGAAGTCCCTATGGATATGCGAGGACAGGATTTCTTAACATTGCAAGATTTTTCATTTGAAGAAATTCATTATATGTTGGATATCGCAAGTGATCTCAAGAGGATGTATCTTCGTGGAGAGTCACCTGAGATCCTATATAGGAAAACATTAGCCATGATTTTTGAAAAATCAAGTACTAGAACTCGCGTATCCTTTGAGGTGGCTATGCATCAACTGGGAGGTTATGCACTATTTTTAGGCGCAAAAGATTTACAACTTGGTAGAGGAGAAACTATCCCTGATACTGCGCGTACACTAGCCAGATATGTAGATGGGATTATGGCACGTGTGTACTCACATGAAGATTTATTAGATCTTGCAGATTTCTCACAAGTCCCAGTTATAAACGGTCTAAGTGATTTATTCCATCCCTGTCAAATATTGGCTGACCTTTTGACTATCAAGGAGAAGAGAAAAAATTTTGAGAATTTGAAGTTAAGCTATGTTGGAGATGGAAATAATGTCTGTAATTCTTTACTTATAGGATGCTCAAAACTAGGCATCAATGTGGCTTGTGCATGCCCGGAAAACTACGAGCCACTTGAAGATGTCATTGATTTAGCAAAAGACAACGCAAAAATATTTGATTCTGAAGTTCAGATAGTTCAAGACCCTCATGACGCAGTTCTTGATGCAGATGTTGTCTATACTGATACCTTTATTTCAATGGGGCAAGAGGCTGAAGCAGAGGAAAGAATGGAAGTTTTTCCACCATTTCAAGTAAATCAAGAATTACTAAACAATGCACTAATAAATGTCATGGTAATGCACTGCCTTCCAGCACATCGCGGTCAAGAAATTACTGACGAGGTGATTGATGGACCAAATTCAGTTGTGTGGGATCAAGCGGAAAACAGATTGCATGCACAAAAGGCAATTCTAACATTGCTTCTTTGATTAACTCATGGCAATCTAATTCAATGAAGCCTAAGACGAAGTTTTAACAACCAAATCAGAGACCGTACACCATCAAGTTTACTGATTTTTGCTTTTCCTTTTTTTCGTTTATGATATTCGATAGGCAATTCGACTAATCGATATCCGTTTTGTAATATTCTTCCAGTAATATCGGGTTCAACCTCAAATCTATCTGCCTGTATATTGATGTTTTCAAGTACATATTTTCGAAAAATCTTATATCCAGTCATCATATCTGTTACCCTTGTACCAAAAAGTAAAGATGTTGCCAAAGTCAGTCCTAAGTTGCCTAAAGCATGAGAAAAAGTCATACCATAAAGTTTTCCCTTGAATCTTGATCCATAAACGACATCAGCTTTACCTTCAATTAAAGGTTTTATTAAACTCGGGATATCTTTCGGTAAATACTCCATATCTGCATCTTGGATAACAACAATATCACCGTTTGCGGCTTTAAAACCAGTTTTTAATGCAGCACCTTTACCCTTATTCATTTTATGCGTAATTAGTCTTACATTATTAATGTTTTTAACAACTTCTGATGTTTCATCAGTTGATCCATCATCTACAACAAGAATTTCGTATTTATAACCAAGATCGAGGGCTTTTACTCTCCGAATTACCTCTTTGATCGAATGTGCTTCATTATAAGCAGGAATAAGAATTGTAATCTTCAAATCAAAGCCCTCTGGATAATTCGAGTAATTGAAGCCTAATTCCATTACTAGTGTTTAAAACATTTCTCCTAGGATAAGAAATTCGTTTCATATGAGATAGTAGTACTAACGCTGTTTTTTCGCCTTATAGGGATATCTACTGTAACTTTTGCATTTATAGCATGTTATAACTATGTGTGGTTCACGTTTGTTACGTAATCTTGAATGACAGGTCACGCCTGGAATTAATAATGAATGACAATGTTTGCAAATTTGCCAACGTTGAGATCGTGGAATTCTGACCTTATGTCGCATACCAATCCGTAAGGCAAGTTGTACATATCTTTGTGCCAGATTACTATCTGTACGAAATACTGCCTTAGCTAATTCAAGAAGATGTTCGATCCTTTCGCGTGCAATTTTCTTTATGGAGCGATTATTCATTCTTCTACGACGTTTCATTACAATTCCACAAAAACTTTGGTAAAAGGAGATATAAATCCAAGAATCTATAAAATTATTCCCTTGTGTGGTCAAACTTCAATGAAGACCGAAAATCAGTTGTATTTAAAAGATATTTCATTATTAGAGGAGAAAAAATGAAAGATCCTATTTTATACTTCATTTTAGCAGAATCCGCACTGGAATCAATCCCCGTCGAATTTAGAAATCTGGCAAAATTTCGAAGATATGCTAAAAAACAGAAAAAATCCCCAGAAACCATTGTTTTTGATAAATCTATTCACACATTTTTTATAGATAATCCAAAAACATATGAAAAAAGAGGGCGCCCTGATATAGTGCACATCTCACTTCTATCAATTCTAGGCACACCGCTATGTAAATCAGGATACATAAAAATCTTCATACATACTTTGAATGATCTTGTTATCCAGGTAAATCCCAATGTAAGACTTCCACGTAATTATGTCCGCTTTTCGGGGTTAATGAGTCAATTGTTCACGATGGGTAAAGTACCTCCAAAAGGATCCAGTTTACTTACTATTCATGAAATGACTCTAAAAGAACTTCATGATGAAATAAAGCCAAAACATACAATTTTATTCTCTGAAACAGGCAAAGAGGTTGAATTAGACAATTTAATGAGAAAGGCCGTTGAAATCAAACCACTGGCAATTATTGTTGGCGGTTTCCCGCATGGTCAATTTGAAAAGCAAACATTGGAAATTGCAGATGCTGTAGTTTCTATTAGCAAAATATCACTTGATGCTCATGTTGCTATATCAAGAGTACTCTATTCTTACGAAATATCATCAAAAATAGACTTTAATAATGATTTTTAGATTGAATCATTATGCGTTGATCTCGAATGATTTTGCTAAATTAAGTAGTTCTTTTTTCAAAATACCGTTTGCTAGAAATGTGTTATGAGTAGAAATCGCATTTTCAGTTTGTCATAACATTTTTAAACAGCTTTTTCTCTATATAGGAATTGAATAAAAGTTAAACGTTTCAATTCCTTAGAACATAGTTTAAAGTGTGCGGCTGTAGTCCAGCCTGGCTAAGACTTCGGCCTGCCACGTCGACGACCCGGGTTCAAAAAAATTGAGGTATCTGACCCATTTTGAGATTCCCGGCAGCCGCACCATTTTAGACCGGTATATATCTTGGAACAGAATTGGATTTTATATCTTTACAAGTTAATGCGCGGCCGTAGTCTAGCGC
>JAEORY010000101.1 GCA_016840645.1 Candidatus Borrarchaeota archaeon
TAGGAGCATCTGAAGGACAGAAAGTAGCAGATACCGTTTCAAGTTTTAGTCAGACAATAAAAGAACTAGGACCAAATCCGATAAAAGGTGAATAACAATGGATATGCAGTATGTACCAACGATATGCCCATATTGCGGATCTGGATGTGGGATGTATCTTGTGGTCAAGGACGGCAAAATAATAGGCGTAGAACCATGGAAGGAACATCCTGTAAATGAAGGAACGAATTGTCCTAAAGGTAGAAGATCATACTTATTTTTATATAGCGAAGACCGACTTAAAAAACCATTGCTTAGAAATAACGGCAAATTTGAGGAAATTTCTTGGGAGAAAGCACTTGACTTAGTTTCTGCGGCTCTAAAGGATACTTCACCCGAATCCTTTGGTATCCTGGGTTCAGGAAAGACCACGAACGAGGCTAGTTATTTGCTTCAGAAGTTTGCTCGGGTCGTCATGGGTACCAACAACGTCGAGTATTGCGCCAGATTCTGTCATTCTGCAACAGTTGCAGGGCTTGGGCCCACAGTTGGCTCTGGTGTTATGGAGACCTCTCAATTAGATTATGAAATCGCGGATTGCATTATCATTGCTGGGGTCAATATCAAAGAAACCTTCCCTATGATTGCAAAAAGGGTGCTTAGAGCAAAGAAGAAGGGAGCCAAGGTAATTGTGATAGATCCACGAAGAACAGTTACTGCAAGACATCTAGCGGATATTCACTTACAATTGAGGCCTGGCACAGATGTTGCCTTGATAAATGGCATAATGAGTATTATTATTAATGAAGGGCTTGAAAATAGAGAATTTATAGAATCAAGAACTGCTGGTTTCAATGATTTGCGCGATTTTCTCTCCACGATTGACTTAAAACAAATCGAACAGATCACAGGTATTTCTATAGAAAAAATCAGAAAGGCTGCACTTACCTACGCCAATGCAGAGAGGGGGTGCATCCAATATGATGAAGGTATAACTCAGCACACTACTGGAGCGGATAATGTCAAGGTGCTTGCTGACCTAGCGCTTTTAACTGGACATATTGGAAAGCCAGGAACTGGTGTTAACCCCATGAGGGGACAAATAAACGGAGAAGGATCAGGGGATATGGGCTGCGTTAACGTCTTCTACCCTGGTTTCAAACGGGTAGGTCAGGAGGCAGCAGAGTTCTTCCAAGAGCGTTGGGGCGTAGAAAATCTTCCAATTAATCCCGGTCTAACCTATATGGATATTGTGCATAATTGTAAGGCTATTTATGTGGTAGGGACAAATCCTATGATTTCAGGGCCTGATACAAATAGTATAAGGCAGTCTCTTGAGAACCTCGATTTTCTAGTAGTTCAAGACATATTTTTGACAGAAACAGCAAAACTTGCAGATGTGGTATTACCTGCAGCTACATGGGTTGAGAGGGAAGGAGTACATGCATGGGTTGATAGAAGAGTTCAAAAGATAAATAAAGTGGTTGATCCTCCTGGCGAGGCCAAACCTGATTGGCGCATAATATGTGATTTGGCTGAAAAGATGGGTTTTAAGGATAAATTCAGTTATGCAAATCCCAGGGAGATATTCGAGGAGATAAGACAGTGCGTTCCCCAGTACGCTGGCTTAACTTACGAAAGGATAGAGAAAACAGCAGGAGGGATTCAGTGGCCTTGTCCTTCTGAAGATCACCCAGGGACACCTACAATGTTTACGCAAAAATTTAATACGCCTGATGGCCTTGGTCATTTTCAGGTGGCGGAGTATAGACCTCCAGCTGAACTGCCAGACGAAGAATATCCTTATGTTCTGTCTACTGGAAGAAGCATGTTCCATTATCATACTGGGACGATGACTAGGAGAACTGACAGATTAAATGCAGAAGTGCCTTGTAATTTTGTTCAGATTAATCCTAAAGACGCAATAAAACTGGAAACCACCAATGGGGGATGGGTTGTTTTGAAAACGAGGCGGGGTAGTATTAAAGCTAAGGTAGTGATCACTGAAGATGTGCCTCAAGGGATGGTTTTCACGCCCTTTCACTTCGGCGATTCACCAGCCAATGTATTAACAAACCCAGCCTTTGACCCCAAGTGCAAAATGCCTGAATTCAAAGTATGTGCTGTAAGAATGGAGGTAGAACAATGAATGGTGATATGTATCTCGCCTGGGCTTCAAATGAGGAAAATCGAAATAAGGCAGACTGTGGTGGTGCAGTTACGGCACTTCTGAAATTTGCACTAGAAAGTGGACTTGTAGATGCAGTACTAGCTATAAAAGCAAGGGATGGCGACAGATACGATGGTATACCTGTGCTAATTACTGATCCAGAAGAAATAAAAGATACTGCAGGAGTATTGCATTCTAGTTCTATAAATATTCCCCGCTATCTTAAAGAATACATGGCGGGTGTTTATAATCGCAAACTTGCTGTAGTCTGCAAACCTTGTGATGCTAGGGCGCTCATTGAACTAACCAAAAGAGATGTCATGCATCTTGAAAATTTACTTCTTATTGGACTAAATTGTACTGGTACGTTCTCACCGGTAACAGCCAAAGAAATGTTCAAAGAAAAATTTGGCGTAAATCCCTCAGATGTTATTAAAGAAGAAATTGAAGATGGAAAACTTAAGATAAGATTAAAAGACGAAACAGAAGTGGAAAGAGACCTAAAAATATTAGAAGAAGAAGGATATGGCAGAAGGGAAAATTGTAGGAGATGTGAAATCAATATTCCAACTATGACGGATATAGCTTGTGGGAGGTGGGGAGCTACAGACGAAAAAAAGACGTTTATCGAGGTTTGTTCCGACAAAGGATCTAATCTTATTGAGAGCGCGATTGAAGCAGATTCTATTAAAGTGGAACGCCCTAATTCTGAAGCAATAGAAACTAGAAGAAAACAAGATGCACTAGCAATAAAACTAGCTCAAGAGTGGCAAGAGAAAGACTTCGCTCCATTCAAAGCGATGAGTGCTGATGAACGATTTAGTTACTGGTTCTCCCAATTTAATCAGTGCATCAAGTGTTTCGGGTGTAGAGATGCTTGTCCTATATGTTTTTGTGAGCATTGCATGCTTGAGGCGGATAGAGGTTATGTAAGCGGTGGAGAGATACCACCTGATCCTCTATGGCCTATGGTACGAATCGTGCACGTTATGGACTCTTGCATAAATTGTGGTCAGTGTCAGGATGCATGTCCTATGGAATTGCCATTAGCTAAGTTGATCTTTATGCTGAACAAGGAAGTAGCTCCACGCTTTGATTATGAACCAGGTATAAATGTAGAGTCTCGTGCCCCTTCAGCAACAGTTACTGATACCGAATTGACCATAGATGATGTGGCATTGTTCCTTAAGAAGTCTGTATGAAAAGTAGATATACCTTACTTGAAATATATTGACTGAAACATACCAAAGATGACAATTAGAACAAATTAGGATACCAAAATCCTTTATCACGACATAAAGCGAGTATTAAGAAAAAAAATCTTAAAAGGGAGTTTACACCATGAAAGAAGAAATTCAAGCGATTTTTAAATATCTTCAAACTCAGATGAACGCAGAGTATTCTGTTGACGAAAATATAAATTATGTTAGAGTTTTAAAGCCTAATTACTTCCAAGCTGCAGAGTACTTGAGAAATCAAGGATTCCAGAGATTATTGACGATTAGTGCTGTCGATTGGATAGAACGAGGAACTTTTGAGATATATTTCCTCGTGCATAAACTCCATGAAGACATATACGTTAAGGTAGCAACTGAGATCCCGAGAGATAATCCTACAATTCCAAGCTTGTCGAAACTCTGGCTTAATGCTGCTATGCATGAGAGAGAGGCGTGGGAACTCTTTGGGGTTTCCTTTGAAGGAAATCAAATTCTAAAACCACTATTCTTGGAGGATCCCGTTGAGATTCCCCCCTTTAGAAAAGATTTCAATTGGAGAGAATTCGTTGAGAAAAATTATTCATTAGTTCACAATGAAGAGAGATGATGAAAAATGTTTGAAAGGTTAAAAAATGGGCTTACCGTCCTAAAAACAGGACTTAATCAATTAACTAGTAAGCCAATTACATATAATTTCCCTCCTGAAATGCCAATTGCAAAGAATTCTAGAGGTCGGCACATATTAAACTTAGAAACATGTAAAGGTTGTAAGTTATGCGCTAAGGTTTGCCCAAATGACGCTATAGAAATGGTTGATAGGGCTGTGTCAGACCAATCCCCCCAGAAAGACGTTGCATATTACCCCCAACTAGATTTTTCTAGGTGTTGCTTCTGTGGATTATGCGTAGATGTGTGTCCAACAGAGTCGCTTCAAATGACAAACTTCCCTGTAGTGATTGGACCCGATAAAAGTAAATTTATATTTTCGCCAGAAATGCTGGCTCAACCTCCTGAGTTAATGCATCCTGAGGATACGAAGATTTCTGACATTGCGAGTTGGGCACGTTCAAGGAGCCTATGGGTTTTAAATTACTTTACAGGTTGTTGCTTTATTGAAGCTGTACCTTGGGTAAGTAGCGGATTTGATATGGAGAGATTTGGGCTTTTAGTAGCTGATAGCCCAAGGCATGCAGATGTACTTCTTATAGGTGGGTATGTTACAGTAAAAACTCTTAGAAGAATTATTAGAATCTATCAACAGATGCCTAAGCCAAAGTTTGTACTGTCATTCGGAAATTGCCCAATGAGTGGTGGCACATACTGGGACAGTTACAACACCATAAAAGAAATCGATAAGTATATTCCTGTTGACGTATGGATAGCAGGATGTCCACCCAGACCAGAACCCATAGGCGTCGCAATAGTTGCTGCTATGAAACACATTCAAAACGGATATACAGGTAAAGAAGAAGAGGCTAAATTAACAGAAAAACTGAAAGTTCCACCATTTAGCAGGCAAGAAACGCTTAATCCGAATGAAATGATAATTCCCTTCGGTCCACAACATGCTGGATCTGGAAACTTTAACCTTAAATTGAAGGTTAATGGAGAAAGAGTGGTAGAAGCTACACCTCAAGTGGGATACCTGCACAGAGGATTTGAAAAACTCATGGAATATAGAACATGGTATCAGAATGCGATGTTGATTCAACGTGTCTGTGTACTTGACGGCGCATCTTACGAGATTGCCTATATTGGTGCCGTTGAAAAAATAGCAGGCTTAGAGGTTCCAGAGAGAGCCAAGTATCTTAGAGTGATACAGGCAGAACTCTCAAGAATTCAAAGCCACCTTCTTAACTTAGGGTTACTCACTGGAGCAGTAGGGTTTAAAACAATGCAAATGATTACGTGGGGCGATAGAGAGAGGTTTCTTCGTCTGCTAGACGAATTAACTGGGGGTCGTATATATCACGTATACAATGTTCCAGGTGGAGTTTTCCGGGATTTAACAGATGATTTTACGGAACTCGCTTTGGAGACTATAAATTATATGAGACAGAGAGTAAACATGTATAACAAACTTATGATGGGTAACTCTACATTCAAGGCAAGGACAATGGATATTGGAAAAATCGCATCGGATGTTGCAATAGAAAATGATGTTACAGGCCCTAATGCTAGGGCTTCAGGCATAAACTTTGATGTGAGAAAGAGTCATCCTTACGAAGCTTATGGTAAACTAAACTTTGACATCCCCACATTCAATGAAGGTGATACATACCATAGAACATTAGGTAGGTTATTAGAAATCGGGGAAAGCCTTAATATGATTGAAGAAGCCTTAAATAACCTACCTCCAGGACCATTTAGGAAGAAATTCGCTCCGTTAAAACGTGTGCCTGAAGGAGAAGCAATAAATTGTATCGAAAGTGCCAGAGGAGAACTATGTTTTCATCTAGTTAGTTCAGGGGCCAACACTCCATATAGAGCTAAAATAAGAGGACCAACCTTTGGTCCTATTCTTGTATTGCTTCCTGAGCTTTTGAAGGGATGTAGCATAGCAGATGTGCCCGTAATCTACTGGGGTCTTGATCAATGCCCCGCAGACCACGATAGATAGCCTTAAGAAATGCACAAATATTATTCTATTTTTTTGATTTTCTTAATTACTTCCAACTTAATAATCTTTATTTCTTTAAGTGTTTAAAGAACATCTTGATACACTTTTCTCGTGAAGGTGACCAGGATTCACTGCATAAAAATAGGTGGTAGCCTTATTTCTTATACAGAAGAACTAATCGATCTAATGCAAAGTTTGGATAGACTCTCAAAATCGTATCAATTAGTTATTATACCTGGTGGAGGACCATTTGCAAACATTGTGAGAGATATGTATAAGCAATATGACTTATCAGAAACTGCTGCTCACTGGATGGCAATTCTAGCCATGGATCAATACGGCTTTTTTCTCTCAAATCTTTCTGAAAACACTCTAACGATATCTTCTATTGATAGTGCTAAAGAATTAGCTTCGACATACAAACTCGTTATTATTCTACCTTTTCAGGTACTATACGAACAAGATCCGTTGGAACATTCTTGGGATGTTACTTCAGATTCGATTGCGGCATATATTGCCTCCTTGATAAATGCTGATTCATTAATTCTTCTTAAGGATGTCAAGGGAATTTTTGAACACGATCCAAAGCAAGAGCCAAGTAAATTGATTGAAAAACTTGATCGGCATGATTTTAATGCGTTTGAAATGCAGAGATGTGTCGATAAACATTTTCCTAAGATATTGGCACAGAGTAAGATTCGTTGCTGGATATTAAATGGCAGGCATCCATCACGTATCATTGAGGCTCTAAAAGGTCAAAAGCCAAAAGGAACCGAAATTATTTAATTTGTATTTAATATAATTTTGGAAACACCATGAATACTGGTTTTTTTATATTAGAAATCTGTAATAGTGTATTATACTTTGTTTTTACACAGTTACTACTGAGGGAGAATAATGGAGAAAAACAGTAAATTTCTTATAGTCGTCACTAGTGTTCTCATGGTCTGCCTTTTAGTTAGCACTGCGACAACAACAGTTGCTGCAGGAGACTGGGGGAATTTAGATGCTGGTGACGAAATGAAATGGAAACTGGTGGCAGATCCGGTGGATTATCCTAACACTTTGATGTACATAGAAGTAGAGGTTGTCGGTATATCAGGAACAGATATGACATACAACTTTCAGGTTACTGTAGTATTTGATTCTTCCACCTACTCTTGGTCAGGTACAGATACAGATGACGAGGTCGTATTCTTTGCGTTTTCACAGAGTGAATTGCAAAAAATGAAAGCAGATGCAGAGACTGATCCAGATGTTACATGGACGGAGACCGATTTTAGTTGGCAGGGAGATAACTATGAGACATACTATGCAAAAACGATAGATAATAGTGACACCTATGAAAGCTGGATTGATAAGGGTACGGGAATCACGCTAGAAATACGGCGGACTACTGGCGGAAGCACCTATACAGTACTTATACTAGAGAGCACCACTGCAAGTCTATCTTCAGCAGGATTCTGCCTAGGCACAGTACTTATCGCCTTTGTTTCTGTCGCAGCACTTGTCGCGTACAGCACCATATTCTACAAGAAAAGGAAAAGGACGTAAGTCCATATTTCTTTTTTTTATTTTATCCTATATGTAAACTTAGGTATAGATATGTACATATAGCGTGTAAACTGAAGGCGTATTATGTTTTTTTTGCCCTAACTGCAAGAAACGCACCAATCATGCGTAAGATCGAAGATTCCATGATTTTTTGCTCAATTTTCTCTACAAATGGAAAAAATCGTTTAGGAGTAAACGGAGGGGCAAATACAGCACCTTTTATATCTATTTCGGCAAATCTTGCACTTCTAAGCAATTTTATAAGTTCAAAAGAAGTATAAAACTTAGCATAAGAAAAAATATCTTTTGAAATCAGCCCTCGTATTTTCCTATCAAAGGACCAAGAGCTAAGCGATGTAAGGACGCCTAAGATGATTTGTCCTCCCGATTTAAGGACTCGCCTAATTTCTTGCAGGAGTTTTTCAACGTTCTTGACAAATTCTAGGGTTGTCATAGCAGTAACTGTATCAAAAGCTTCATTCTGAAAGGGTAAATTTTCAATATCACCAAGAACGAGTGATCCTTTATTTTTGCCAATTTTTTCGTTAGCCTTTTTAATCATATATTTTGAAAAGTCAATTCCAATTACTTCAAGCTTTTTCTGTAATAAAAATTGCAGAAGGACACCAGTACCCGTTCCAAGATCAAGCACTAAATTATTTGAAGGCAATCCTCTTAAAAAACTGTGAAATGCACGTTTTTCTACTCGATCCGAGTAAGCACCTAAAGGTGTGTCGTACCAAAAATCATAGAATCTAGAAATCGCATTAAATCCTGAACGCACGATAGTTTTGTGTTTCAAATGTCTTCAATCCTCTACCGCTTTAGCTATTTTGCACACAGTTTGGGCAAGAGTTATTGGTTCAGCCCCAAACAATATGATCAGAGGTTCAATTCCAATATCGCCAGGGTCATAAATGCCATCTGGGACTTTATTTAATGTCAATAATGCAAAAGGAGTAACGCATTTCTCCTTAACGTAACTTTCTGGAGCTTTATCCCCAAATTCTATCAACTCTAATCCTAGAGATTGACAAGCATACACTATTTTCTCCTCATTTTTTAAGGATATAGCAGTTCTCTTCTCTTTATCAATTGTCAAAGCAGTGAGGATTACCGATCCCATGTATTTTGTCCAACCAAATTCAACGTCTCCGACAGCAACCGCCTGATTTTTTACTTTTATAATGCGCCCGGTTAACCCAGCTACATCTTCTAATGTTTTTGCATCCTGACGTGCATAAACCATATTAGAACCTACTTCTGGAATTAATTTACCAAATTCTTGACATTCTTCGAGCATTTTGATGGCGCTTTGTAGAGGTTTAATAATGCTCTCTTTGTTTTCATTTGGCTCATTTTTTGACATGAAGGTCAACTCATATAATTTGCAGAACACCTTAAAGTAACTTGGAGTAAATATCTTCCTTCTTTTTGATTTTAAGTTCTTTTCCATTCTTCTTGAGAATTACATTTTTCTTTGAGGTGAAGTGTCCAGCGATAGCACAGGGTCTTATCGATTTAAACTTTTTCACAATATCTTCCGCTAATTCATCCCTTATTCCAATTAGGATGCTACCGAAAGAGGATGCTGAAAAAACGTCTCCATCTAGCGCTTTAACCAAGGTATACCCATAATTATCCCACGGAATCAACTCAGAATTTAATTCTATCCCTAAATTTGATGCATTTGACAGTTCATGGAGTGCAGTAATTAAGCCTCCTTCAGCTAGATCATGCATTGCAATAACTCCATTTTCTGCGGCTTTTATGGCACAGTCTAAGACAGTTAAATATAATAAATCTGATGCAATTTCATCAACATTTGTTTCACAGTATTCTGAAAATATATCTGGTTTGAAATTTGCCACTGCCCAAGCAATTTCACGTGTAACTGGACCCACAATTATTAATGAATCTCCTGACTTCAGATTTTGTGGATTAAGTATGTTTCGCTTTTCACTTGTAAATGCAAACGCAGTAGTAGAAAAAATAGGAGTCTGCAGGCCATTATACGCGCCAGTATGCCCACCTAGGATCTTTATGTCATATTTTTTTGCTTCTTTTCCAAGAATATCCATATTATTCTCTAACCAAGCTGAATCTAAACTAGGAGGATAATAGATCCCTAAAATTAAATATTGGGGTCTAATACCAGAGAGTGATACATCTCCAGCTGAATAATGAACAGAAAAAAAGCCGTAATGATTCAACGGCACCCCAATGACAGGATCTGATGCTGAGATTAGAAAGCCGCTCGGTGTTTGTGCAACAGAAAAATCTATGCGTGGAGTCTCAACAGAGGGTATGTATGACAAAACAAGGCGTTGAAGTTCTGTTAAAGTGAGTTTTCCCTTATGTAATTTCATACACTAACCTTCTTGTGTAGTTCCTGTACATATTTTGCATACATATGTTTGCAAAAGTACCGCCTTTTTAATAAGTGAGCGACATTAAAAATATATAAGTGGGTTATATAAGTGTGTTATAACTATATAGTATCGTTTTTCTTGGAGTGAAATGAGATGGCTAGCAGTTCAACATTAGAGTCAACAGCATTTCTTATCGCACAAATCGCGATCTTATCATCACTCGTAGCATTCCTCAAAATACTCACGATACCAATGCCAATTCCCCTTGGCAGTATTGATGCCTCATCTGTTCTAATCTTCGCGATTGCCATCCTATATGGTCCTAGTTTTGCAACTCCTGTGATTTGTATCGGTCAATTTGTCGGTTTACTCTACTTAACGGCTTTATTTGGATTTCCCGCCGTATTTATTCCAGGAATAGTTGCTGTAAGAGGTGCTGAAGCTTTTATTGTTGGTAAGTTACGGCATAAAAATGGTAATAGCGGAAAATGGGAAATTTTTGCAATGATAATCGGTGCACTTTGGGAAACAGGAGCATTTGTTTTGGCAGATACTTATCTATTCGGTCCTGGATTCGGCCTAATTGTGGCATTTACTATCA
>JAEORY010000102.1 GCA_016840645.1 Candidatus Borrarchaeota archaeon
GTCCATACACTTACCTGCGCATTCCTTGTAGAATTTTTTACCAGTTGCCGAACTTTCTAAATTGCCTAATCCCTCATTCGCCAGACCATCAGTGAGCAAAATCAGTCGTCCACCACCATCAACCCTTCCTAGAAGAGTTATCCCTCCTAAGAGAGCTGGGCCCAGAGAAGTGTAATTTGTAGGAGTAAGTTGAGAGACTGTATTGATCCATTTTTCAGCTGTGTCAGAAATGGGTGCAAAATCGAGTTTTGTTTTAGTAAACGCTTTTTCAATTCCCTTTATTGAATGGAGTACATCTCCTTCTAATTCAAGGACTTTTTCGCCGTTTGCATTGAAGAGAAACACTTCTGTGCTAAAAGCTATTAAACTAAAACGAGAATATGGAGCATTCAGCTTTAGATCTTTTAGTGATTGAATTAGAGAGTGTTTAACCGCTTCTAACTTGCCATCGTCCATGGAACCCGAGACATCAATGACCGCAGCAATATTTTCTTTTGTTCCTGCACCAATTTTTGTTTCTACTGTTATATCATCTTCTGGTTTCTTTTCAATGATCCATTCAATGTCATCTCCAATATCATCTGGTAATGTAACATCAGCTGCGATAATATTTAGGGTTCCGCAAAATTCGCAATTCCAGCTGCGACCTAACTTGGTAGTCTCAATTAAACTGGCTTTAGTCAAAATACCTCCGCAACTTGTGCAGACTACAGGAATTCCCTCAATGACCTTATCCTTCTTTTTCAAATCATGGAAGTCTAGACTTGTTACGTAGGGTAGTTTGGTTGTCTCTTTGCGTTTCAGAACATTGCCAAAGCTTTTTTTAAACAATCTATTTACCTCTTTTTGTTTCTGATATTTAAACCTCGGTCAAACAGGTATTTTAATCCTCCTAAAATGTTATGTAATTAAAGAGTGCCTCTAAAAAACACATTGAAGTCGCTCTTTTAGCTCGTTGATGATCTTTTTCTCTCACGTTCTATATCTTGCAACAAACTCTTATGTGAACGTGCACGAAACATTCAAAAATCGATACGTTACTTTTGAGATGGTTAAGATCTATTATTCAGAGATTCGTTAAAAAAACGTAGCTAAATAGACTCTGACGGGGACTCAAAATGATAATGCTTCATTCTACTAATCGTAACGCTCCGAATGTGAATTTCAAGGAAGCAATCCTTAAAGGACAAGCCCCTGATAAAGGGCTGTACATGCTGGATGAAATTCCTACACTAAACGACGAAGAAGTCTTTTCATTCCGCAATTTAGAATTACCGCAAATTGCGTATAAGGTCCTTTCAAAAATTATTGGCGATTTAATCCCTAAAAAACAACTGGAAAGCATCATAAATAGGGCCTTAAATTTTGAAATTCCTATACGACATGTTAGCAATCACGATTACATGATGTATATAGACCAAGGGCCGACGTGTAGTTTTAAAGATGTTGGAGCAAGAATGCTAGCTAGGTTGATGGAATATTTTCTTGAAGTGGTGGAAAAAAAGGAAGTTACAATTATCACGGCAACGAGCGGTGACACAGGAGGAGCGGTTGCTCAAGCTTTTTACGAAATGAACCGAATTAAGGTCATTGTACTGTACCCAAAGAATGAAGTAAGTAACCTGCAAAGAAAACAGATGACTACTCTAGGAAAGAATGTCACTGCAATAGGAATAAGTGGAACGTTTGACGATTGTCAAAGATTTGCAAAAATTGCTTTCGCAGATAAGGATCTAGAGCATCTTAATTTAACATCAGCAAATTCAATTAATTTTGGACGACTTTTACCACAAACACTATATTATTTTTTGGGATATTCCCGCGTAACTGAAGATTTAGGCGAGAAAGTTATTTTCTCTGTGCCTTCAGGAAATTTTGGAAATTTAGTAGGAGGTTTAATTGCGTTTAGGATGGGATTGCCAGTTAAGAAATTTATCAGTGCTGTAAATGAAAATGACGAGTTTCCCCGCTATGTACGAAGTGGAAAATATCAAAAGGTTGAACCCTCAAAAAACTGTCTTTCTTCTGCAATGAATGTTGGTCACCCATCAAACCTTGCAAGGCTCATTGAAATGTATGGAGGTCAAATTGACGAGACAGGAATGGTTCATAAAGATCCTGATCTTGAGAGAATTCGCAATGATATATACGCGATCTCCGTAACTGATGAAGACACCAAAAAGGCAATTAAAGATTTTTATAAGGTATACGCTAAAATTATTGAACCTCATGGTGCTGTTGGCTGGACAGCTCTTCAAGCGTATAGAAAAGAATCTCCAACAGATAGGGGGACCAAATCAATCACAATAGAGACGGCACATCCTGCAAAATTTCCAGAAGCGATTGTTTCGCTGTTAAACATAACGCCGGAATTACCTCAAGCCTTAGAAATAATTAATAGAAAAAAAGAATTCCCTAATCCTGCAGAAATCAATACCTATGAAGATTTCAAAAAATATCTGCAAGTAAATTATTAAAAAAATAAATGCCGAAACGTTCGGCTTAGAAGATTTTTCTTACCAATTCTACGGTATCATTATCCATATCATACTTTACTAAGTTAGCACCCGCTAAATCATGGATCGAATGAAGAACAGCTGCAGGCTGGAAACCTCCCGCTTTCACGATCTCTTGTCGTGATAGTTGAGGTTTGTCACCATGAAGCATGAAAAGAATTCTCACATGTGGCTTACCTTGGAAGACCTCTTCGAGCAACACAATATATACACTTAGAATTTCTCGAATGTTTATTGCGTCGTCCTGCTTGGCAGATAGTTCTTGATACATTCCAGAGAGCTTTTTTAGTTGATCTTGCACCGCGAGATACTCTTCTTTCATTTTTGCATCTTCTGCTGCTGCTTTCTGTTTTGCATTCCGTAATTCTTCTAACTTAACGCTTACTGCGTTTAGTTCATCATCTTTATTTTTAACTTCTTGTCTAGCAGATTCAACTTCCTGCTTAATTGACTCGATTTCTTGCTTTAATCGATTTTTCTCTTCTTCACTATTTCGAAACTCTGTATCTTTTTGTGCTGCTATGTTGTTCATTTCGTCGATTTTTTGGGTAAGTTCCATTACTTTCGTCTTATTTTCTTCATCAGCAATAGCGATAGATTTTTGTAAGGAATCCTTTAACTTCTCCAGAAGTTCTAATGATTCATTAAAACTCATAAGACATCCCTCTCAAACCCAAAGATGTTTATAGCACGAATATGAAAGATAGACTGAACAGAAATATGCCAAAAATCCATGCGACAATCCAATATTTCAAAATAGTTCGTTGATCTTCTTCTGGCGACTCTATCGTTCGTAGTCGTAATGCGAGCGTTACAATCATCAAGTATAGAAGTATCCAAATGGACATAAACACATCGATAGTAATATTAGTTCCTACGAGTACAAGTGCAAGTGCGATATCTATTACTAGAAGCACCCCAAGGGAAATAAAAGTCACGTCCATTACTTTTGCATATTTTGGTTGTGCCTCCCAATTTTTCCGTAACCTTCCGAAAGTGCTTGACATATTTCCACCTCTTTATTGACCATCTACACAATTCTAATTTAAAAATAATACGCAGAGTTTTAGAAATGTGATTCTTTAACCATGAATTTTGGAAAACAGACTCTATAATTATATTATCAATTAAAAAGCATGCCAAACAAAAATAGTTAATCCCTACTATTCGTTTATTAAAAGAAGATATAAAAGGGGTGCATTCCCCTCCGTCACTTTCCTCCAGAAGTTTATAAGGAAAGATCACCCGTTTTAGATTATAATCAGATTATATCTAGCAACTACCATATCCGGCTCTCACGGGTCGGCTAACGCCAACAATAAACAATTCTTTTAAGCTCCAATTACCACGAACATCAAGTCGCACGTTATTAGGAAGGTATGATTCTACTCTTGGTCCCCTATATATATTATGCCCATTATATTTCCCTACAACGATAAACTGTTTGTGCTGCTGTATTTTAGCTTCGTCAACGAGACCTGCTTCAGGAGAAATAAAAGATCCCGATCAAGATGATGAAACGTTGAGCCAAAGAACTAGTGCAACTTTAGTTTCATTATGTTGCTTTATTTGTTCTGAGAGCCATTGTGTTGCCTTATCAGTTAAAGAAACCTCTATTAGAGCCACCTCACTATGTTTCATGTTTGTAATTATCATGATTATGATGTTGTTATATCAATGGTCTCGTCTTAGTGATTAAAAGGTGACGAATCTGGCAACATCAAGATCCATTTTCGTCACGTCTCTCTAATTAACTATTTAATGCCTCTTTTCTGCTACAATGGATATGTTTCACTCCATTCGAAATCTGTGTCAAATTGCGCTTGCGTGAGTTCCCCATCAATTTCGAAGACAACACAATAAAAACGATTTCCGCCCTGAGAAGGTTTTTCATCTTCCCATCTATCAATTTTAAAGGAACTCATAAACAAAGTGTCGTTAAGTTTGATACGAAGTACTATTTTGTAATCTCCACCAACAGTGAATGTATATTTAATGTTTAAAAATTCACCTTGAGTGCTTGTAAGCCTTACTGTTACAGGGCCACTTTGAAGAAGAAGTTGGTTTCTAAATTCATCGTTTTGATCGTTGTCTATGCTTAGATCATAGTTACCAGAATAATCAGCATCGAAGTATTCAATGATCTTCTGAAAATGTATATATTCAAAGTTAAGTTCCGTTTCAATATGCGGATCAAAGTAGAAATAAGGCTGATTTCTTGAATAATAGAAAACAAATGTATCCATTGGATAACGATTGGAGTCAGCAATTAGTCTATCATTGATGGCAAATGCTGGTACGCTTAAAGATAAGAGAAAAATTAACAAAAATAGAGCAGGTATATTTTTTTTCATATATATTGCCCCCTACAGTATGTGGAACTTCTCTTTCTTATTTTCATCTGTTTCTATCTTGAGAGGTTTGTGCTAATTATCTCTGTGCATATATTTATAACTAACTAGCGGATGCCCACCAACACGTAGGGGGATATATATTAACATTTATTCTCTTTTGATAGAAAAATAGAGTCGCATAGCTTGGTTTTGATATTTTCAAATAATCTCTTGCGCGACTTTTCAAAAATGAAGCGTACTATCTCAGTCTACACTCTGAGACTAACGGTAAATCAATTTTAAATACTATCTTTGAAAAACAGTTTCTCGGCGTACAGATCCATTGCAATCAATTTTTAGGGATAACATATGGTCACCGTGATCTAATGATTTTGTAAACAGTCCTCCATTTTCTAAAGCGTGGTTTATGTCCTCTTGTGAGAAGGGGATCATTTCTAATCGTTTACATTTTTCACAATAGTTCATCGCAAATTTGTCCATCTTTAATCATCTTTATACCGTTGATCTAATAGCAGTATCATTCCTGTGTCATTTTTTACAATAATTATTCATAAACCTAAGTAAAACGGCAAAAACCGCATTGAAGCAATGTTGTTTCCTTGTAGTTATTTCGTTAACAGATCTTCCAATCACGTATTTAAAAATCGTATTTAAAGTCAGCGAATTCTATATGCTCATTCCATGTTACGAAAAACCACTTGAATCAAGTAATTATCCAAACCATAGTTATCAGAAGTCAATGCTGGTGATGAAAAAATTCATTTCTTTCAAGATACAATGTATGTAGAGAACTTGATGATTTTTACATAATTTATTCTATATAGCTATTTGGTCTGGACGGATTCTATGAGCGGTTTTGTCGTTATAAATACTCTTCAATATAATAAAGAATTGTCCGAATTGCTTGAAGTCTTTATCAAATCCTTTAAAGACTATTTTCTAGAAAAGGAATTACACTTTAAGGCACATCAATTCGAACAGGCAATCCGTCATGCGATTGAGTCATCAAAGTTATGCGAGATCTTTGTAGCTAAAAAAATGAATGATATTATCGGTTTTTCATGTATTATTCAAACTAAACCTCAATACTGGTATCTTGGGCCTTTTGCCGTCCTTCCTGAATATAGACGACAAGGTATTGGGAAAATTCTGATAAACAATGCAATAGACTTTGCACATCACAATGGGGGCGGTACTATTTCAATTGTTACCCGCTGGTATAATGAGGCAGCAATTCGATTTTACAAAAACTTAAACTTTTATATCGATTCGGAATACGTCCACAAGGGGAAGAAAATCGTAAAAATGATACTAGAAATCTGAAGAACTTTAAATAAGCCCTGAAAACGAGATCTGTGGCAAATCATCGCAGAATTTTCTTGCTGAACGAATTATTGCATTTAAGTACAGCCATTTAAAGGCATAGACTACTCCCGGCATCCACTGCGCTTTTTGCTCATCGAATCTCATTTGAAAATCGTTTGAAGTCACAGCGTAAGTGACCGGAAACTCAGGTATGGGCTTAAACACTATGCTCCATCCCTCAGATATCTCGATAAATTCACCACCTAGGTTACTGGCGACCTTTTTTGCGACGTCTCGCTTAATTTGTTGCACTACATCAATCTTCTTTTGATCTAAAGGTTGCGTTTCAAGAATCTTAGATCCTAAACGTTTCTGTTTTTTTGTCCATAGGAACTCTGCTTCTTGAGCCAACAAGCAAATAAAAACAGTGCTAAAAATGATGACATCCTCAGCAGGATATATATCTGCTGATCTGCGATTAAAATAAACGAAAAAATCAGTGCCAAATTCCTCATCTGTGACGAGGAGACACAAGATCTTTAAGTCTGGAAGAGGTTCAAAAGAAACAGTCCATTTTACGCTCTCATATGGTCTAAAATTCTCAGATATGCCCCCAAGTTTAGCCGCAAGGATTTTTACTTCGTCGGTTTTGATCTTTTTAAAAATATGCATGCGCTTTTTTGCGTAGCTGAGTACCCTAGTGTGCCATCCGCTCCCAGCACCAAATTCTTTAGCTCCTAAATCAATGTATTCTGAGCCGCTCAAATATACTACCTCATAATGAACAGGATGATGTTTCGGGTAATGGTTCTCCCATAAGTTTCCTTGTCTCTCTGATTACTGCATTTAAATACAGCCACTTAAATGCATACACTACTTCAGGTATCCATTGTGCTTTATCCACATCGTATAAAATTCGAGTTTTCTTGCCAACTTCGTAAGTAATGGGAAGTGTAGTAATTGGCGTGAATGTAATGCTCCATCCTCCTATTTCTTTAAATTCTCCACCTAAGTTACTGGCAACTATCTTGGCTACATCTGGTGTTATGTTTTTTAATATGGCTAATAATTGATTTATGTCTCGCTTCTCTATTATTTGCGTTCCTAATCGCCTACGTTTGTTTGTCCAAAGAAACTCAGCTTCGTGAGGAAATAAGGTGATAAATGCCAGACTAAAGATAAGAGCATCCTCCGCTGGGTATTTTACGGCATCCTGGTTATAGTACACGTAGAATTCGCTCCCAAACTCTTCATCTGCAACTAAAAGGAACAGAATTTTTAAATCGGGTAACGGTTCAAAGCTTACGGTCCACTCGGTATCATATAACGTAAAATCTTCAACTGTGGCACCGAGTTTGTTCGCTAATATGACTGCATCTTCTTGAGAAATCTTTTCGAAAAGTTCCATACGATTTCTGGCATATCCTATGACTTTAGGATGCCATCCGCATCCCTCGCCAAATTCGCGCAGCGTGATATACTCTGAACTGCTCAACTTATACGTCACCGTGTATCTCTTTTTTTGATATGATTTATTAAGGTGTTTGTTCGTGTATTTTTTAGATAAACATATGGACGGAGGATTCTTGAATGAAGAAACTACTAAGATCGCGTGAAGGGAAGGCTACTGTTCCTATTATTATCTTGCTTCTAGTTATTGCTGGCGTAGGAGCTGCGATTTGGGGCGGAGGTCTCTTTTACACGACCGAAATCAGTAGAATTCAAGCGGATCCAACCGGCTGGGATGGAAAAGACGTCTACATAAAGGGCGAAGTTACTGGAACAATCGACTTTTTGGGTATCCATGGTTTCGTAGTCAATGATGGCACTGATTCGATATATGTAGACTGGGATGATGTCCTTCCACTAGTTGGAGACACGGTAATTGTGCATGGAACTGTTCACAAACTTGTTACAATAGCCTATATTGAAGCAACATCCGTTAGAAACGCTTGGTTCTAAGTTATTTCTGTTTCCTCTTTTTTTTAATTTCGTGGGAATGTAACATCAATTATCGTGCGCCATTTAATTGTCATTATAGTTTTTGTATCAGAATCGACTCCTTTCGATGTCTTTAGTGAGAAACGTTATTGTGCGACCAAAAACGGAATATCAACAAATTTCTCTCTCAGCCGATGAAAGGCGGTAGTATTATATAGAATGATATTATACTAACATATTCGATATGTAGAATTCGGGAGGCAGGAGAGATAAACAAATGATGCGTAAGAACCACATTCTAGTTATACTCTTTATTCCCTTATTTTTCACATCTGCTTTCATCCTTGTTTTCAATACAACCGAAGTACAAGCAGCAGAATTAAACATTATAGAATCCTTTAATACCCCAGGAACTGGTTCCTGGGGATTGACGTGGGATGGTCAACACCTCTGGGCAGGTGATATTGCCAGAACTAAAATTTTCAAACTAAGCCCGTCCACTGGAGAGATAGTATACTCCTTTAATTCTCCAGGATCAAGACCTAAAGGATTAGCGTGGGATGGACAATACATATGGAACATCGATTCAGTAGATAAAAAAATCTCCAAGATAAATCCTGTTGATGGTAAACTACTCCACTCTTTAGATGCCCCGGAGCACGGTACTGGAGGATTGACGTGGGATGGACAATACTTATGGCTTGTCGATCCCGTAAATAAACAAATTCACAAGATAGATTCATCTACTGGTGCTATAGTCCTCTCCTTAAATTCTCCAAGCAGTATGCCCGCAGGATTGACGTGGGATGGACAATACTTGTGGAATGTCGATGCGGTTGCAGAGGAGATTTACAAGATAGACCCTTCCACAGGTGAAGTGCTCAATTCTTTCAATTCTCCTGGTGAGCAACCAGCTGGACTAACATGGGACGGACAATACTTGTGGAACATCGACATTGTTGACGATAAGATTTACAAACTGGAGATACCACAAGAGCCATCATTTTGTCTAGGAGCGATCTCAATAAGTATTATTCTACCCGTAGCACTAATTGCTGTCTGGAAATTAAAAAGAAATGATGAATATAGTTGCTTTTAAGAAAAAGTGAGGAGCGATTACCCCGCTCCGCCACCTCCACCTCCACCGCCGCCACCTCCACCAGCTCCACCACCTCCAGCACCTCCAGTACTGCTGGGCATAAGAGTAGATGAAATATCACTCACAAAAGAATCAAACGTGGTGGCAAAGGAGTCAAGCATTGCACCAACTTGCGGAACTGTGAAGTTTGAAAAGTCCGAATCGGCTCCATATGTGTGTCCGTACGCTGGATGATGATAGTACCACCAATATGGCCAGTACATTCTTCTCCTTCCTGTTCCTGGATAACGACGTCTTTTTACACACGATTTTATCCACTTTGAAACATTTAAGCCAGAAATGAAAAGCCACGGCAGATATTCGTCCAAGTATTTCATTGCTTCATAAGGTTCACGCATCTTTTTAATTCGCTTTGCTTCCCGTTTCACGTTTCTTAAAAAGAATTTGAATTCTTTATTCACCATTGCCCCGTGTTCCGTTCGATTAGCCATGAAATTTCCTATTATGATACCAATAAGACCACTCACAAGCACTAGTGTTCCTAACAGAGCGAGTCCTACAGTTCTAAAAAAGAACAGTGAGAACACAATAAAAAATCCTGCTGCCATAACTAAAAAAGCGAATTTTTGATACGTTGCTTTAGTCGCTCTATAAGTCGCGGGAAGTAATTGATGAAGACGCAATTCCTGTTCTATCACCTCAAGTGCTTCTGCAAATCTATCCGGATTCATAGCTTCAATACGGATTTTTTTGTCGTACTCGTAGATGCTAACCGTTCGCAACACATGCCAATCAATCTTTGTTAGATCTTCAGGTAAATTCTTACTTCTAATGGCATTATATCCGTCGTCTGTTAGGCGTAGAAACGAATCTGATCCATATTGCCAAAGTTCAAGATAGCCTTTTTTGGCTAAATAGAAAATTGTAACAAGGACGCCTTTCATCGTCGCTCCTTCACTGCGAAGACTTTCCACAATAGCAGGATGAAGTTCTCTGGGTGGATTAAGCCCAATAACTTGTTTATTGACAAAAACGGGGGGGTCTCGCCCCCTAAAAAGATAAATTGCTGCATATATACCACTAAAAATGGCAAAAAAGACCACTCCAATGAGCCATCCAGTTCTGTTGAGATATTGTCTCCAGGAAAAAGGTTGCTCTACGGTAGAAGGGACTCGAACTATGATCTCGTAGGAGGTGTTAGGTGGCAAATAAGAGTCGTAATACACATCTACAACAGATTTTCCATCATTCTCTGAAATAATAACT
>JAEORY010000103.1 GCA_016840645.1 Candidatus Borrarchaeota archaeon
CAAACCTCTGAGTACAGGGATGACCACCAGCATACGTACACGATTACAGACCTGACACCATCAATGAAATACTATTACCGGGTTATTACAGAAACTGAAATACATAAAGCATCGTTCATGACAGCGCCAGATGTAAATGCTCGTGAAATGAAATTCATTGCGTATGGAGATTCACGTTCATATCCTTCTTCTCATGATCAAATCGCAGCGGCGATAGTTGCCACATACAGTGACGATGAGAATTTTCAATCATTGATTATCTCAACAGGAGACATTGTCTATGATGGTGATTATGAGGACGATTGGGATAATCAGTTTTTTGATCCTTCGTATTCCCATGTACAGACAATTCTTTCCAGTATCCCTTATCAGGCATGCATGGGTAATCACGAGGGATCTGGAGAGCTTTTCAAAAAGTATTTTCCATACCCTTTTGTGGGTGACCGGTACTGGTCTTTTGACTATGGTATCGCTCATTTTGTTGTAATTGACCAATACACAAGTTACAGACCTGGTTCTCCACAACTTACATGGATTGAAAATGATCTTGCTTCCACGACACAACCCTGCATATTTTTTATTTTGCATGAGCCTGGATGGTCTTCCGGTGGTGGTCACGAGAATAACGTGAGTGTCCAAAACTATATTCAACCTCTCTGCGAAAAATATCAAGTTCTTATCGTTTTTGCCGGTCATAATCACTACTATGCAAGAGCAGAAGTGAACGGTGTACAACATGTAACCACTGGCGGAGGTGGAGCTCCTCTCCATGATCCAGATCCAGGATGTCAAAATGTTGTTACTGCAACGAAGGAGCACCATTTCTGCAAAGTAGAAATTGAAGGTGATCTACTGACACTTACGGCTGTAACACCCGATGGGAAAGTAATTGATACGTTTGTCACGGAACTTTCAAATACTATGATATCGGTAGAAGAAGCATCCCATGTTGACATATCTCCCAATTGTACTTTACACAAAAACTACCCTAATCCATTTAATCGAACTACTACGATTTCAATTTCATTAAAAGAACCTAACTATATAGAATTGAAACTATTTAACGTAAAAGGGAAAAAGATCAGAACTTTAATAAAAGGAAAATTTGAAGCAGGTGATCACTACTTTATATGGAATGGGAAAAACGATGTTGGTCAAAATGTGAGTTCAGGACTTTACATCAATCGACTACAAGCAGGGGATAAGATTCAAAGTAAGAAAATGTTGCTTATAAATTGAGTGGGGATTATTCATACGACATGGTAAAATTATACATACGCTCTATAGACATAATGCTAAAACAACGCACAAATGTATCTTTGAAATAAAGGGAAAATCCATGGCGATTCTCGCAACGTATTTTTCTGGAATTTTGTAACTGATCATACCAAATTTGCTTTCAAGTTATGCTGGTATTTCCTTCTTATTGTCTCCCATTTAATTAATCCTGGTCAATATACAAATAAAAGTCAACAAAGGATATTTTTGGGAGCAACCGATTAGTTTACAAGGAATAATTCAAATTAGAACACTACCTATTTTTTACTTGACTTTTCAAGTAGATTTTATATATTAACATTGTTTATATGTATATATATTTATAAGACTGAACTTTTTCATGTCTCAAATGAAATGATTATATATCTAAGGAGGGATTAAAAATGAGAAAGCTTGTCCTCTTTTTCCTTATGGCGCTGATGTTTCCGGCATCTTCTTTTGCTATAACAGTAAAAATACAGGGAATTGTGATTGATGTTCACAATGCTGAACCCCTGCCGGGCGCTAATGTGCTTATAAAAAATACTTCTGTTGGAGCAGCTACTGATATTGACGGAAAATTCGATTTTATATATGAGACTAATAATGAATTTATTATTGTTGTGAGGTTTATGGGTTATAAGACTCAAGAACAAAAATTTTCTCCTAACGATGATCTTTCTAATCTAAGATTCGAATTATTAGAAGATGTGTTCCAGATGGAAGCGATTGTTGTTACGGGTGTAGCTTCAAGAACATCAAAAGAAGTTGCTGAAATAGCTGTTACTCGCGTGGATGCCGCTAAATTGACAGAGGCGAGTTCTTATCAGGATGTATCACAATTAGTTGCTGCAAAGATTCCAGGAGTAAGAGTAGAGACTTCATCCGGAAATGTAGGCAGTGGAATACGTTTTAATATGCGCTCTGGAGGCGGGTTAAATGGAGATGAGCAACCTATCGTATTTATCGACGGAGTTAGGGTAGATAATGATGAGTACGGCGGCGATTCAGGGCCGGGAATTTGGACAGGCGGTCAAGGAATCAGTCTGCTTTCTAGCATTAATCCTGAGGACATCGAGAATATTGAGATTTTAAAAGGTCCAGCTGCCGCAGCATCCTACGGTACCGGTGGTTCGAATGGTGTGATTCTTATTACTACAAAAAGAGGATTAATGGTTGATGGAAAACCTAAAGGAATATCGATAAATTACAAATTTCTAAGTGGTTTAAATACACAAGGTTATAAATATAGTACAGAAGAGATTTTTCCTGCCCCGTATGCAAATGGGATTCACCATAATGGACCTATAGCACAACATAGTCTAAATGCCAGTGGTGGCACGGATATGTTTAAATATTATGTAGGAATTGACAGGCGTAAAGAGGCGGGGCTCATGCTCCACGACCGAATGGATAGACAAACATTGAGAGTCAACTTTGACGTTTTTCCAACCGACAAAATTGTACTAACTGCCAGTACGAGTTATTCTCAAACTGAAAATAGAAGACCTGAGACTGACGATAATGAGTATAGTTGGATAGGCCAAAATATTAAATGGCCATTATATCCATATATCGACAGTACAGCTATCGCCAGTATAAATACAACGAGTAATATGAATCGTTTCTTAGGTTCTGCCCAAGTTACATTTCTTCCGCTTAGCGGTTTAGAGGCAAGATTTGGGATCGGAGTCGATGAATACGATTTGATAGACACTGAACTTTATCCTCCTGGATATGAGATCGGAGCAACAGGTTCTATAGGGAGGAAAGATGTACAAAACAGAGAAAATACTCAGCTTACTTATAATGCGGATGTGAGATACCAATTTTCCCCTTTACCGGGATTAACGATCAATTCAATGGTCGGAACCCAGCTCTTCGAAAGAAGGATACGATCATCCAGAATACAAAAACTGGGATTTCTCACACCATCGATAACAGACGTCGGAGCTGGTGAGGAATATGTGAATGGTTCTGAAGGTAGGGTCCACTATAAAGAAGCTGGAATTTTTACAGATCACGCAATATCTTATCGGGGTAGATATTATTTTTCTTTTATGATTAGAAAAGATTATGCAAGTTCTATCGGTAAGAAAGCACCTAGTATTATTTATCCTAGAGCGAGTTTAGCCGTACGTTTGGATAAATATCGGTTCATTCCATCTGTCTTCTCTCTGTTGAAGATTAGGGCAGCTTATGGAGAGACCGGTGTTTTACCATCTCAACTAGACGCCGTTCGCTTACTTTGGGAAGGTGTTGATTCACCATGGGGAGTAGGTGGTCAAATTTCTTCGATTGGAAATGAGGAAATCAAACCTGAACGCATCAAGGAACTTGAAATTGGTTTTGAAGCAGAATTATTTAGAAATTATTCAACTGAATTTACCTATTATTTACAAAGAGCACGTGATTCAATAGTAGATTTTTATCTACCGTATTCAACAGGAAAAACAGCAAGCGCGTTCCCGATGAATATAGGGAAAGTTAACGGTTGGGGTATTGAATCTCTAATTCAAGCTCGGCCTTTGAGGACTAAAAATATACAGCTTGATCTCAGTCTCACCAATAGTTACCAAACGAACGAGGTGATAGATCTGGGCGGAGCTCAGCCCATTTATGGTGGCAGAGATTTAAATGTCATAAAAGAAGGTCTACCTAAACATTCATATTATCATTATAAAGTAAATGGCGCTCTTTTTTTAGAAGACGGACGTTATAAGGGCGTTGATGCAGATACTGTAAGAAGCTATCTGGGAACGCCTATACCTCCCTATACAGGCTCTTTTTCCCTGAATGCCCGGATATTCAGAAATTTGAGCATAAATATATTACTGGATTGGGCAACAGGCCATTCAATAGCCAACTATAATAGGCGTGGGGCAGTAAGATATGATATTATACCCAGGCATAGGGAATTAAAGCAGATGTTGGGAATGGACTTGCTACCAGTTGAAGGTTATGAGGATAAAGACATAGAGCCTCTAGAACCGGGATCACCAGAGTATATACAGGCTGCTAATGAATTTGCCACATACCAACGCGAATATTTAGCAAATTTCATTGAACCCGCAGATTTTTTATATTTACGTGAAATCAGCATAAGCTACAGATTAATAGATTTACTCCAAAAATTTTATGGATTTGCTTTAATTTCGGATTTGGTAGTGGGTATTTCTGCCAGAAATGTTTGGAGAACGACAAAATACAGTTATCCCAGTGTCGAGGTGAATGCTGATGGTGCTCGAAGTTTAGATCGTGGTGTAGATTATTATACCGTCCAGGCGCCAAGAGTATATAATTTTTGGTTCAGATTTTCACTATAATAAAAGGTGACAAACAATTTTATGATAATTGGGAGGCATAACAAATGAAAAAGCGACATATATTCCAAATTCTTGCATTAGCTCTCTTGATTATGTTGAGTTCATGTGAGAATTATGTAACCGATATTGACCCTCCTATCGACCAAGTGATTGATGAAATGCTAACCAGCGAATCTGAGATTCCATTCGTAATCACTGGGGTTCAATTGCGATTTGGACAAACTCATGATCGACTGCTGATGCTGGGTGACTTGTTGAGCGATGCGTTGATCTTTGATTATAGAGTACCTCGCGCAAGTTCCTCTAACTACGACGATATCAACAAAGGTTATATTTTAATCGATAATAGCGCCATAGCAACCCCAGAAAGATATGTTGGACGGTTAAGATTCTATAGCGATGATTTGGTTCGTCGCGTTAACGATATCGATTTCGAGGATACTGATCTAAAAAATGAATCACTGTATGTGGGTTATTTTTTCGGAGGTTTAGCTCGTTATTATTATGCCTCTTATTTTGGTTTAACAGAAAATCAAGGTGGAGGTTGTATCGACGGCGGCCCGTTTATTCCCTCCGCCGATATGTATGATCTAGCAATAGAAAAATTTGCATCTGCATTGGATTACACAACGAATAACTATGAGAAACGCGTCACTAATTCATTAATTGCAAGATGTTACCTCTTTAATGGTGATTACGAGAATGCAGAAACGTACGCACTAAATGGTATGGTCAATGGAGACGCTCCTTTTCAAGCTTTACACGATGTACAGAGTGATTGGAACTACTACTGGGCTGCATCAGGTCAAGGTAGACCATCCACTGTTACTGATTGGCGGTTTAATGACTATGTAACGGAAGATCCTAACGAAGCAGCACGAATTCCTCTTGTTCCAATACTGGGTAACGATTGGGTGACAACTTTTTATCTGCAAGACAAGTATCCAGCGAGAGAGTCACCCACAAATCTAATCAGTTGGCAAGAAAATGAATTAATGTTAGCTGAATTGCAACTAAGAGAAGGAGATGCAGTTGGAGCGTTGACCAGAATGAACAATGTACGCTCCTCTCACGGACTTGCAGCACTGGCATCTGCAGATATGAATGTGCTTATTGAAGAACGTGATAAAGAACTTTTTGTAACTGGTATAAGACTCATCGACCAAAGACGCTTTGACATGTGGCATCTTGCTGAAGATACGTGGCGATACTTGCCAATAACCAACAACGAAAGGAATGCGAATCCAAACATCGATTAAACAAATTAAGATGTAAGAATTAATCGCGTTATTTACAACTTTGGGATTTCCTTAGGTTTGTCAAATTACAGGACAGAGGAGATCCCGAATGACGATACATAAAAAAACGATTAACACCTTTTCAACGACAGGCGAAGCGTTAGAGAAAAGACGATGCGGGTCAACTGTTACATGGGGATACAAAGCGCCTCCCGTGTCCAAGAACCAACGGCAGAACCGAGCTTGTTCTTAGAACCATTATGGAAATGTGGCATCATAAAATCCATTTCAAATAATCGGCTCATCGATAAACAGAACTCATTTAATTTGTGAATTTTGATAAAGGAATTCGACCTTATCAATCTTTGAACAATCAAACACCCAAAGAAGTACTGAAATGTTATTCTAATCCTTATAAGTTGTAAGAAAACGTGCGGTATTCTAACATATGGTTATACCAAATAATGAAGTAGAGACTTCTAAACAAGAGAACGGCCCCCCTGAAATTCATGATAGACATCCTTCTTTATTTGAGCCCAAAACGGTCGTATTAAGCGTTTTATTAGGAATATTAGGAATAATAATTGGTCTTGAACTGCTAACTCGTGTCGGTATAACAGCAAATACTTCGATAATTGCCGCAATAATTGCAATAGCTATATCAAGGATACCTCTAACTTTTTTTAGCACATTTCGAAGCCTGCCAAGACAAAATTTAGTACAGACTGTAATTTCAGGCGCTACATTCGGTGGAGCTAATGCAATCTTCCTGCCGATGGGAATACTATGGCTGTTCGGAAAAACTGAGCTTGTTCCCGCGATGATGTGCGGAGCTATTTTAGGGTTGATAATCGATTCTACAATTCTATATAAAGTGTTTGATTCCAGGTTATATCCTGCAAGTGGAATATGGCCATCAGGAATAGCAACAGCCGAATGTATTTTGGCTGGAGATAAAGGAGGGAAAAGAGCAAAGCTCTTAGGAATAGGCGGCTTTTTTGGCGTTGCAGGCAAATTTATGGGACTGCCAATGGACATTTTTGGTGTCTGCTGGATCGGCAATATATGGGCATTAACAATGTTAGGTATCGGTCTGCTTGTGAGAGGTTATTCTCCACTAATACTTGGTGTTGATATTAATAAAATATATATACCTCACGGTGTGATGATAGGCGCAGGATTGATAGCAGTGGTTCAAATAATACACATGATTGTGAGAAGCGAAAAATCAAAAAATGAAGCCATCAAATATACAACGACAAGAAAACAATTTGGAAGGACAATAGGTATTGGCTTTATTGCGTATTTGGGAGCCGCTGTAATATTAGCTACATTAGCGGGAGTTTATACCCGTATGTCTTTTCCGATGCTGATTGGATTCATATTCTTCGCCGCTGTTGCAGCATTGGTTTCTGAACTTATCGTTGGAATATCGGCGATGCATGCCGGTTGGTTTCCATCCTTTGCAACATCACTCATCTTCTTAATTGTAGGTATGTTGATAGGCTTTTCTGACATCGCGTTAGCTTTATTGGTTGGATTCACATCGTCAACAGGCCCTGCATTTGCAGATATGGCGTACGACCTGAAAACAGGGTGGATTCTTAGAGGAAAAGGAAAATATCCAGAATTTGAAAAAGAGGGTCGAAAACAGCAGTATTTTGCTGAACTCTTAGGCTTTGCGATAGCTGCCATACTCATTGCATTTTTCTACAAGGATTACTTTACAAAAGACCTTTTTCCTCCAGTAGATAGAGTATATGTATCAACAATTCGTGCTGGTGTAAACCTGGATGTGGCAAAATATTTGTTGATGTGGTCAATTCCGGGTGCGGTTATTCAGTTGATTGGGGGCGCGGACAGACAAATCGGAATTCTCTTTGCCACAGGTATGCTGATTTACAATCCAATTGCTGGATGGACTGCACTTGCAGCTCTTACCATTAGACTAATATTGGTTAACCGCTATGGAAAATCAATTAAGAGTCCTATGTATGTATTGGCAGGGGGTTTCATAGCAGGCTCTGCATTATGCAGCTTTGGTACGGCTACTTTAAAACTTAAGTAATGATCGAATGAGATCGATTAATTTGTTAGTATGAACGATCCTGATAAAGTTGAATAGTGAATAATCTCTGTTCACAACACTATTTAATCGCACTTAAAAAATCGTTAATTTCAAAGTTTAAATGAACAATAAATTTCGTTCGTTCTTGAATGTACTTTAAAATAATCGCTTTTTATACCACTTTAAAAATAGGGGCAACGAAGAAGCGACAACTGTTGCCGTAGGCGCATAAAAAGTTCTTGATAATATCACAATCGGTGCTCTTCGGCCGATTCTTTAACATTTCATTAAGTATCCAATGATAGATTCTAAAGAAGCCCGATGTATGCAAAGTTTTAGAATATTGTGTGTAAGTATTCTAATTTTCCGTCCGTCAACAACATGAACTTGGGTATACCATTGATTTCTGTGGCCACAATACACAACGTACACAGAGATGTTATAGGGAACTTAAAAGTATTACTATCCGCATAATGTGTTCGAAAAACACCAATCGCAATATGTGGATTAAAATATGATGACACCGTGATGACGGCGGATTAGTTTGTATGGTATTTTGTAGGAGGAAAATAAAATGTTAGCGCAGGTTATTGAAACGTATGAGCTTCTGGACGATGCAAATATAGACGGCGTAAAAGTTGTGAAGTTTTTAGAAAGTAGGGGATTGTTAAAAATCGAGATGAAAAAAATAAAAGGTGTACATGGTTCAACCGATTTTATAAAAATATTAATTCCAGGGAAAGAGGGAAAGGAAAAGAGGGGAAAAGCGTCAACATTGGGCATAATTGGAAGATTGGGAGGGATCGGAGCAAGACCGGATAGGATCGGTTTAGTATCTGATGCAGATGGGGCTATTACGGCGCTATCATGTGCACTGAAACTTGCAGATATGCAGAATAAAGAGGATGTATTGAAAGGCGATGTAATTATTGCCACCCATATTTGTCCCAATGCTCCTACTAAACATCATAAGCCTGTTCCTTTTATGGGATCTCCTGTTGATATGGTAGAAATGAATAGGTATGAAATTGATTCTGCTATGGATGCGATATTATCAATTGATACAACTAAAGGAAATAGGATAATCAATCAAAGAGGTTTTGCAATCACTCCAACCGTTAAAGAAGGATATATATTAAGAATAAGTGAAGATTTATTGGATATCATGGAATGGTCAACAGGTAAACATCCCAGTGTTGTTCCTATAACAATACAGGACATTACACCGTACGGAAATAACCTATTTCATCTAAATAGTATCATGCAGCCCTGCACGGCAACAATCTCTCCTGTCGTTGGAGTAGCCATAACCGCTGAAACAGCGGTGCCCGGATGTGGAACTGGAGCAAGCCACGAAATAGATATAGAACAAGCAGGAAGATTTTGCATTGAAGTTGCTAAAGCTTATACTGAGGGAAAGTGTAAGTTCTACGACGAAAAGGAATTTCAAACAATTATTGAACTATATGGCTCCATGAATATTTTACAAACTTTAGGAGGAAAATAGATGAAAATAGGCACACTAACCATTGGTCAATCTCCTAGGAAGGATGTAATACCTGAAATGCTGGAGGTTTTAGGTACAGGGATTGATATTATTGAAAAGGGTGCTTTAGATGAACTTAGTTTAGAAGAAGTAATAAATTTTCAACCGGCAACGACTGATTCCACTCTTGTCACTAGATTGAGAGATGGAACAGAAGTCAAAATTGCTAAAAAGCATGTAATCCCGAGGTTAAAGAATTGTATATTTGAGCTTGAGGAGAAGGGTGCCGAAATTATCATTCTCTTGTGTACAGGAGTATTTCCAGAATTTGAATCTAGAAAAATTCTCTTGCGACCGAATAGAATAATAAAGAATATCGTCAAAGGAATTTTAAAAAAAGGGAAATTAGGAGTTATTGTGCCTTCTCGAGACCAGATTTTGCGAGTAGAGGAGAAATGGGGAAGAACTAACATTGAAGTTATCTCTGAATCAGTTTCACCATATACATCAACCGATAAAGAGATAGTTGAAAAAGCAAAAAAGATGAAAAACTTCAATACGGATTTAATAATTTTAGATTGTATTGGTTTTAAGAGAAAGATAAAAGCAATATTCAGAGATATTACAAAAAAGCCTATATTATTACCAAGTACAACAATAGCAAGGATCGCAAAGGAAATAATAGAAGTCGTTTAAAAAATTAGAATAATTAAGATTAAATCTGACGCTCCTATTCAAAAACGTTAGCTTATAGGTATTGAATCGAGAATTGAATGATCGTGATATTCCGTTATTTGACTCTCATGGCATTCCACTTCTACGAGTTCTGACCCGACAGAGGGATCGAATTTTGTGGTAGACGGGAACACCATGAATATCAGCTTTATATCGATGTTGAAAATAGTGATCATTCAAAAATCAAGACGAAATAACCTCAAACCAATGGAATATGCGAGCACTTTCAAGGAACGATGCTAAATAAATTTTAAAAATTGCCTTTCGAAAAAATGTGTACAGTACGATCGGCGAGTTACAGAACGATGCGGATGACTGGAAGAAAATATACAATGAACACAGACCGCACAACGGAAAGCTTTAGG
>JAEORY010000104.1 GCA_016840645.1 Candidatus Borrarchaeota archaeon
TTAATAATTTATGTAAGATAGGGGCAGTATGTAAGGCATCAATTCCAGGAACAAGATTTGGAAAAGCAATTTTTTATTCGTTTCCAAAAAAATATCATATACTTGTCGAAGCTAGTCGTACCGGAAGTAGTGTTTATTATTTTTTTAATTACGAAAAAATTAGTAAATTTTATATAGTAGTACCGAAATGTTGGAATTTAAAAGGAAAAGACTGGATTCCAAGATATAATAAAAAATTTTTTGATGGTAATATATTAAAGTGGATTTAAAATGTCATTGGCGGAGATTTTTATTGTAGTATTTTTGTGTTTCTACACAAAATATTTCTTTTCATTATTTTCCTCTATGAAAAGAGAAGAAATACAAAAGCGTAATCAAAAACTTGATAAGTTAAGAAAGATACCAATTAAGTCAATTAAAAAACAAAAAGAATTTTTAAATTTAAGATATCCTAAAAAAACATCAACTAAGTTTGAATGGAACAGACTGCCAAACATTTTATTTATTATATTGATTTATATAATTTTGTTTTTTTCATATAAATGGTTAATTGTAAGATTTTTTGATTGGGTGGGTTATGAAGTGAGATTATGGCAGAGTATATTGTTTATTATATTAATGCCATTATGTGTTAATGTAATATTAAAAAGGTTTGATTTACAACAGCAAGAGAGTATGCTTGCATTGTTAAGGAGGGGATAAAATGACAGTATTAATTCATGTGGGTCGTAGAGTACCGAAAAGATGGTTTAGAAGGCAAGCGGAAAGAGTTAAAGGGTTAGTTTCTTTTCAAGAAAACTTGTGGATGATTATTAAGCAAAGTTTAAATTTGGCAAAGAAGAGGGCAAACGCAAGTAATACAGGTATTAATTTTGTAATGACATATGATAATGAATCTGAGGATTTAAATTATCAAATTGAATGGATTAAAATTATAATTCAAGGGGATGAAAAACAAGAAGAAGAAGAATATAATGAAGCTATGCAAATGTATTCACCGATTAATAAGATAATGAAAAAAGAAATACCAAAAGACCCAAGAATGAAAAAACATTTTAAGACCAAAATATTAAGTGGCGCTAAAGTTGATGAGGCTTATAAGAAGGGATATGGAGCGATAAATGATAATAATATGGCTAATAAACTATTGGAAATGGGTATCTTGACCCATATTGAATGGATTAAAGATTTTGATTCTAGGGAAATATTTGGTTAAAATAGGAAATATATATATAAATAAGTATTGAATTATAAGTACATATGGCAATTAATACTATATTTAATATGAAAATTCTGAAGAGGTGTAATACGTGAGGGGGCTACCAAGATATAAAAGGCAAAAATATACAGAAGAATGGAGTAAGATGTCTAGAGCAAAACATCATAGATATGGTGATTTGGAAACTTATGCTGCTGTTAGAGGAAGAGAAGAAGGTGCAATTTCTCAGAAAGAAGCTGAAAATATTTTAGTACATCAAGCTAGACAAGCACCAGAAGTTAAACAAATGATATCTTCGGCTGCTGAAGTGGTAAAGACATTAGGCGGGGTTTTGGTTCCTGCAAAAGGAAAAGAAACACAATCACTTCTTCAAAGAGTTAGTGATATATATAAAGTAGCACAGGTTGCTGAGGCTGGGGGTGCGGTAGTTTTAAAAGAGGCTAAACCATCAGCGGCACCGTTATCGTTTGCTACTGGAGAATCTAAAAAGGTTGGTACCATTTCAAATTGGTCAAACCTTCCTGTTACGACCCAAGCAAAGATTAGGTCACAATATGCTGAGGCCGGAAAAGAGGTAACAACGACTGGTGAGGTTAGAGAAAGGGCACCTGTTGCTAAAATAACTACAGCTCAACAAAAACTAATGACGTTAGCTGCTCCAAAGGTTTCGACTAGAGTTTTAGAGCCTACTATTACTCCTAAACCAACTGTTACGGTTACAAAGGCTCCTGCATCATTACCAAAAGCAGTAGAAGATATTTTTAAAAAAGATGCTGCTGCTTATTTTTTACCTGAAGAGAAAAGAATGAGTATTGGAGTTGGTGTTGCTGCTCCTGAAAAGGCCGTTGATGCGAGAAAAATGGCTGAGATACAATCTGCTGCTAAAAAGATTGCAATGTTTAATGCTGCTGCTAATGCAGTTAAAAAGGTATTTGGTTTCGCTAGGTCACCAGAGCAAGAAAAGCAATTAGAAGTTGAAAGGGAAAAACTTGAACAATCTATTGCTAAGAAGTTCCCAGCTGCTGCTCCATTAATAACCAAAGTTGGTGGAGTAGTTTTTGGTACCACTGATGTTAAAGAGGTCGAACAACAAATTAGAAAAGGAGAAGAGAAGCCAACGGTTGATTTATCAAAAATAAAAATGGAGATGGGTCCTCCAACAATTGATATTACAAAACCTGGTTATGTTCCTATACAAGAAACTATTTCTGCACCTGGATTTGAAAGACCAACTCCAACAATAGCACCTGAAAAGATGCGAGAGATTGCTATGGGAGTAAGAGAAAGAGGAATTGGTGTTGAAAATACTGCTAAAAAAGTGGCTGATTTTAATAAATTAGTTTTTGAATATAATGCTAAAGATTTAGAAGGTAAAGCAACCCCAGAGGAAAAAAGATTTTTAGAATTAAAACAAACTGAGCTGAGAAAAGAAGTAGAAAATTTATATCCTAATGCTCCACAAAAAGATGTCTTTTTAAATATAGGTGCTGATAAATCTTTAGAATATATACCTGTTCCTTGGGCAAAATCACAAAAAACTGACCCAGGGGATATCGCTGAAAAACTGATTGTTCAAAAACCTGAGATAGAAAAGCTTAATACAAGAGCAGAAGCATTGACCAACAGAGGACAAGAAATTGAAAGGGACTATAATGAGATTTTAGATTTTGCAGGAATTGACCCAGATAGAATACAGAAATTAAGAGAAGTAAAATCAAAAGAAGAAGTTAATGATATTATTTATACAGGAATGGATGAATTTGCTAATCAAAATCCTGATGCTATTCCAGCATTAAATCAAAAGATTGAAAAATTTCAACAAAAACAATCCGCCTATTCGAAAGATGTTGAATCATATCAAAAAGATGCCACTGCTTATGAAGCAAGAAGCAAGGAAGATATAATGGCAGAATTTAAAAAAATTGATGAACAAAAAGAAGCCGTTAGGATGCTAAGAAGAGATGAAGTTAAAGGCCAGGTTGATACCTATAAAGATAAGATGAAGGAGAAATATAGTCAGACTATTGCTATTCCTTGGTTATGGAATAAAAAAGACCAGGAAAATTATTATTCACTTGTTGATAAGATTAAGACTACTGATAAGCCAGAAATTATACAGTTAAGAAAAGATTTTGATGAAGCGTGGGCTGAAAGAAACAAACTTGCTGAAAAATATATGGAGACGGATAAACCTATATTAGAATCTATGAAGCATGCAAGAGAAATTAAAGCAGCAGATAAAAAGGTAAGAAATATTCAGATTGCTTTACAGAATGCTGAAATTAAGCAATCTGATGAAGAGATGAAAGCACGGGCAAGAGAAATTGAAAGCCCCTATTTAAGATATCCTGCAAGGTTTGGAGCAGGCGCCCTATCTAAATTGAGAGAAAGCCCTGAAGAGGTTGCATTAACAGCTCTTACAGGATTTGGTGCTGGGGCAGTATTAAAAACTATTGGTACAGGTGCTTTAAGATGGGCAGGACAAAGTGCTTTAAGACAAGGGGTAGTAAAAGCTGCTGGTGCGATAGGGCTTGTTGGACTCACAGGATTAGCTGCAAAAGACAGCTTTGAGGAAATAATTCAATCACCCTATAAGGTTGAAGCTGCTGGAGAACTTGCTTTAGATGCTTTAGCATTTGGTTTTGGTGCAGGTAAAGGAGCCAAAGCTGCTGAATTTAAAGTAACTGATATAGGTGATATTAAGGTATCATATAAGCCCCCAAAAAAGATTATTGAAACAACAGGAATGCCACGAGAAATGCCAGCATTAGAAGTTTCAAAAATTTCTCCAGAATCAGCATTATTGGTTGAAGCTGCGCCAACAGCAGAAGCCGCAGCTGCTGCCCAAGCAAGAGAATTAAGAATTAGAAAAATGATAATGGGCGGTGAAATGCCTGAAGTAGCAGTTAGACAAAGATTAGCTGATATAGTTTTGGACTATGATAAACAAGTAACAAGATTTGGAAAGACTTATGATGTAAAAGTTGAGACTAGAATAAAGCCAGATAACAGTATATTTCATACTGAGAAGATGGGTGATACCACTATTATAATAAGGCAGGAAGCAGGTTCTCCAACTGCTTTAAAGCAAACCTTCTATAAAGGCAAATTAATTGGAGCTGGCGGAGAAACTATTAAAGGATTTGATTTAAAAAACGTTTTGAAAACTAATGAACTAATTAAAATTGAAAAAGACCCAATAGTTGCTTCTTGGAAAACAAAAGAAGGTAGAGGAATATTGCAGGAATGGAAAGGTCAAAAGGTTGATGTTGTTACTGAACCTGTTAATAAAGGGTGGATGATAAAAGGAGTATTAGAACAGCAGGCAGAACAGCTTAAAGCAACAAAGATTGGCAAAGCTAAGGTTGCTGAGGCTGATTTTTATACAAAATATGTAAGAGGACCAGGAGTAAGAAAGGATATTGTTGGAGCTGTTCCAGGAAAACAATATCTTCAAGATATTAAATTAGCTCTTGGAGAAAGACCAAAAGGATTGCCTAAATATGAAACTATTACTGGTGAACCGGTTTGGGAAGCAAAGCCTGAAATGAGATTTGGACCAGCAGGAGAACTTTTAACAACTGAGGCAATTATGAGAAGACCAACTACTATGATTGAATATCCTGAATTAGAAACAACTATTGCTAGGAAAGAGGCGGTGACAGGAGTATTAAGAATGGAAAGAGCACCAAAAGTTTCTTGGACAACTCGGTTGATTGAGGGATTAAGAACTCAAATTGATAATTTGAAAATTAGAATTGCCGAATTAAGAGGCAAAAAATTAACACCAGAACAACAAAATACGCTTAAAAAATTAGAGGCTCAATTATCAGAGGCTGAACGGCAGGAAGCTTTATTAAAAGTAACTGAGAGAAAAGAAGTTGTAGCAGAGAAGACAGTCTTGAAAGATTTAAATAAAGTAATAAAAGATTTAGAAATATCAAGACCTGAATCAAAAACACCTTTAAATAAAAAAATTGAATCCTTAGACAGAGCAATTAAAACTGTAGAAAAACAAAAAGGTCTTTCACCAGAAGTTGTTGATGCTATTGGAAAACTTAAGATTGAATTAGAAGGCCTTAAAATGCAGGAAAAGACAGGAAAAGAATTAATTAAAAAGAAAATTAAGAAACCAAAAAAAGAGGTTGAAGTTCCATCACGCCCAGGAGAGGCGGTTACGGTTATGGAGGTTGAAGAAGTTAAACCTGTTACCAAACCAGTAACTGAAAGAGTAGTAACTGTTGAAAAGATGAGACCAATGCCTCCTAAATTTCCAACAGCAAGAGGATTGGGCGAACTTGTTTGGAAGACTGTAGAATTACCTAAACAAAGAATATTACCATGGGTGGTTCCTTCTGTTGCTGTTGCTGCACAAAGAGGAAAAGCTAAGGCTGAAATGCTTGCTGTAGCACCAGTAACTGAATTAAAGAAGGTACCAGTTGTAACTACTACTCCTATTACAAAAGTTACGCCAAAAATAGAAACTGTTCCAAGACAGATTACTGAGACAATTGGAAGACCAAAAACTATTATGCCACCAGTGATTCCAATAGTTCCTTGGGTTCCGCCCCCGCCTTTGCCAGTGCAACCAATGGAACCTTTTAAGCCAATTGTTCCGCCAGGTATTGGTGGTGCTATACCGCAAGGTTATAGAAGATGGCAGCAAGGTAGAGGTATGGCAGGATGGACCGTCGTTAATCCAATAGCCGATTTCGGTACAGCATTTTTTGGAAGACAAAGGGCAAAAATGATGGGTTTCGGCGGAGGACCTGCACTTAAAGAGCTTGAACCACAAACAGAAAAAGTTGGGTCATTAGGTCAGAGCTTTTCAGACATATTTGGTATTGGCAAAGGGGCTACACCAACTATGATGAGAACCGCACCTACAATGGTGAGAGGTACACCTGCTGTGAGAAGAACAACCCCAGGTATTGATTTTGCAAAAAAAATAAAGAGTATGATATAAAATGGAAAGCATTTTTAATAGAAAAAACAAAAAAGGTTATAGTACAGGATTTACGTGGGTTTTTGGATTAGTTACGATATTTGGATTAGGCGTAATGTACATTGTTTTTAGTCAGGTTTTTAATGCTTATTTGGTACCAACAATAAAAGATATGGTTGATAATCCAATAATTCCAAACGCAACACAGCAAGAGATAAATGCAGGCATTGATAAATATATGGCATTTTTTAATATTATGCCATTTGTATTATTTTTTGTTGTTGTGATATATATGATTGTAGCAGCATTTAGAAAGGAACGTGAAGAGGCGTTCTTATAATAGGAGGTTATGAAAAATGGACAATATGTCAAAAATATTTGGAGGAAAAATTCCAGGCTTGGATGCACCGATAGATACAAAGATATCTATACCCAAGATTGAAAAGAACATATTTGATAGACAGATTGCTGCTCTTGATATGAAATTTGATATGAAATTAGATAAAAAACTTAATGTATTTAACAAAAAGCTTCCTGAACTCAAAATGCCTGCTTTTCAAGATTTATTATCAAAAAAGACTAAAAGGGAAGATATATTTGGCGCTATGACCAAAACCTTTAAGAAAAAGCAGAGACAGTTTTTGCCAAATAAAATGAAAATGACACTTAATGGAGGGTCATTTAAAGATATGACAAAAACCTTTGAACAAAAGATGTTATTTAATAGAATGATACACCCTGAAAAGATTGCTAGAACAAGACTTAAAACACAAAAAAAATTAGACTTATTTGGTGATTATGATAAAGATGGAGTGATGAATATCTTTGATTGTCGACCAAAGATGAAAAAGTGGCAGGGGCCATTTGATAATAACAATAATTCTAATCTTCCGATGGTTCCTGAATATCCTATAGAACCTTATCAGGAACCAATTGAAATTCCTGCTGCTGAAGAAGAGGAAGAAGAACCAACAACAAAAGTCGTTACTGGTGTTACAGAGGAAGAATCAGTTGAAGAGCCTGCGGAAAACATTGTTGAAGCTGAATACACAATAGCAGGTGAAGAACCTGCGACAGAAAGGATTAAGAAATTTGTTGGTCAAAAGGTTAAAGATATAGGTGAGATTTTAGCGGTTCCTGAAGAAGCATATGCTGAATCTGAAAAAGAACCAGAGATTCCATCTGAACCTAAACCTGGAGTATTTAGGAGAGCAGGCGAGGCCTTAGGTATTGTGCCGACAGCAGAGCAGGTAGCTGAGAGAGAAGAATTAGCTGGAATAAGAAGAGAGGCTAGGAAAGAAGCTGTTGCTGAATTAGAGAAGCAAAAAATTAAAGATATATTAACTGGTGAGAAACAGAAAGTTAAAGAAGAATATAGAAAAGAAGTATATAAAACATTAGGCATAGCACCTAGTCCTATTTATCAAGCAGCTAGAGGAGTTAGTAGACGACCAGGACGATTAGCTAGAGGTATGGAGACCTTACAAACAGGAGTAAGAACATCAACAATGACTCTCTCAGAAGGCATTGGTGCTGCATTGCCAGGCGCATCACAGAAAATAACTGACCTTATAGGACTTGGGTCAGGCAGAGGATTAGCTATGGGATATTTTTCGTCAACTGGTAGAGGGCTTCAGATGGGATTTTTGCCAGGCATGGAACCACCAGTAGAAATGCCAACTGCCCCTCCCTCAGTTATTGCTCCAACGCCTGTTACAATGGCACCATCAGCCCCAGCTCCTCACCCAACATATAGACGAACAGTTGAAACTACTGAAGGTAGAATTATGAGCCCATACAGTAAAAGACCTGTTAGATATACCAGAGGTCCTTATCGTAAAAGATTTGAATAAAGGAGTTATTATGATGGCAGATGTTAGAAAACAAATTATTATATTCCTGACGATATTAGTTCTTTTAAGTAGTATAGTGTTTGCTCAGTATCACACTTTTGTATTTAATGAGCCATTTAATAATGCATCAAATATTAATGCTTCAAGGTCTTCAGACTATCAAGTGAGTGGCGGATTATTAAGTTTACTTTTTTCAACAGGAGGATTTTTTGATGAGTTTAATGATGCTTCAATCAATTCTACTTTGTGGTCTCAGTCAAGTTGTACAGAGACAGGAACAACTTTTAATGTTAATACTAGAAGGATTGCAACACAAGTTGGAAGTGGAACAACTAATGCATATATGAACAATAAGTTAGATTTAGAAATGACACGAACTAAAAATATTACTATTATTTTAAGTTCAACACAAGCAGCTATGGATTATTCTGAATATTGTAAAGCAAGTGAATGCGGTGATGGGAGCTATGGACCAGGAGTATGTTATGGTGACACTTGGGCATATTTAAATGCAATAGAATGGAACGGTCAGACAGCAGGAGCAGGAAGTAAAAGCAACAGCCACCTTGTTTATTCTAGAGGAAGTGGTAGTGGGTCTTCTGGAATATATATTTATAATATCTATTATAATGCTTCTGATATGAAGATGACAGTTAAGAGAAACGGTGCAACACAAACGACTTGGGATTTATCAACTTGGGCAAACGTTTCAGTTTCTTTTAATGCACGAACATATTCAGCCTGGAATGGTGAGTGTGGTTTTGGGTGTTTTGAATGTGATTCATCATCATATATTTATTTGTACAATTGGACACAGGAGTCAATAGGATATGGCCCAGACGGAAAGGTTTATTCTGAGACAATTAATATGCTTGGAAAGATGTCAAACTTTACTTTGACTACTGAATCTAATTGTAACAATCCAAGTTATGATTGTACTTATAATGTTTCATGTGATAGTGGAATAACATATTATAGTGATGTTCAAAATGCTACAATAACTAATTGTCAGGTAAAAGATGATAAGTTGTTATGGGCTTTAGATTTTTTTACAACTGATGGAACTGCTACTCCACAAATATATAACTTATATTTTGAAGGCTATAATTGGCAACCAACGTTTAATCAGTCATTAGGAAGTACCACTATAATTAAAGGCACACAAGTTGATGTTGATGCTAATTGTTCTGATTCAGAAAGTGATACAATAACATATTATGATAATAGCCCATATTTTACAGTAGACCCTAGTGGTGGTAATGTAACAATTAATACATCATTATTTCCTTATGGTGCTCATACGATAAGATTTACTTGCAATGATACTTGGGGAGGAGATTATAGAGATTTTAATTTAGATGTAAGAAGTAATCCCCCAAGTGCTCCTGAATGGTTAAAACCTGGAACCGAGGTGTTTTTTAATGATTCAATACAAGAAAAATTTATGAGTTTTTTTCTTACAAATATTTCATGTTATCAAGAATCAGCTAATATTAGTGACCAAACAGGAATGGATGGAAATTGTGGACTTAATTATTCAGGCAATTATTATGTAACTGCAAATTATTTATATATTAATTATACAAAACCGTCTGGATACCAATATGGTAGTTTATGGAGAGTTGAGCATGGAAGTCTGTCAGGTTATAATATACTTCTTCCAAATGCTTGTTTAAGTCAGAGTCCTCTTCAGTTAAGAATATATTCTGAGGCACATCTTAATTATGGTGAATCTCAACCTTCTTGTTATAATGGTACTGCTTGGCAAAACGTGGGAATTAATGCTTTGAGTCTTTTAGGAGTAAATTATATTACAGGAAACAGTGCTTTTATGTATGATGGTAATTGGAACACTCATTCTGCTTATGCTTCATGGGTGCCGCAATGGAGAACAGAATTTGGTGGTAGTAATATTGAAGCAAACGTTTATGAAGAAGCAATGCTTTGGCTTGTTCCGGCCTATTTACCTGATAGAGAATATATAAGATTGCCAGGTGAATCAAGGGTTGTTGAAGCTAATTTATCTGCTGATGCTACAATTCCTTTTTGGTTAGATATTGGGAATTATAATTATTTAGTTAATTATACGATTAATCAAAGCTATAATTTTACGATTCCGTTTAATGATTATTTAGAAAATAATTGTACACCGTATCAATTATGTGATGTACCACTTATTTTTACTGCTAATCAAACTGGTACTGTTAATTTTTCATTTAAATTAATTTATGATAATGAATCATTAGGCCAAGTAGTTAATATATCATGGGCCAATGCTACTGATTTAGATAATGATACAATAACTTATACAGTTGAAGCTCAAACTGATGGAGGTTGGTTTAGTGTAATCAGTGGAATATTAAATAATTGGTATAACTGGGTTGTAGATTTTGTTTATACTGGTCCAATAAGTTTTAGAGTAAAAGCAACAGACCAATGGAATGATACATCTAA